>JAIPAN010000020.1 GCA_021740025.1 Sphingobacteriaceae bacterium | reverse complement strand
AGATTTGGCAAAAATTAAAGAAACATTAGATCCAAAAACTTTACTCATTACCAGTTTTGCCTTATGCGGCTTTGCCAACTTCAGCTCCATTGCCATACAGGTAGGTGGTATTGGCGAATTGGCTCCAGAACGTAGAACCGATTTGGCTAAATTAGGTGTTAAAGGCTTAATTTGCGGTACACTGGCTTCTTACCTATCCGCTACTATTGCGGGAATTTTATACTAAGTTAGATTAGTCTATAAACGAACAAGCCCCAGTTGCAAATGCAACTGGGGCTTGTTTCATTAACAACAAATACAAATTATCTGCTTGCAATGGCTTTGTAAGAACGGTTCACCTCTCCTACGTACACTTGGCGTGGACGACCGATAGGTTCCTTATTTTCGTGCATTTCTTTCCACTGTGCAATCCATCCGGGTAAACGGCCTAGTGCAAACAATACGGTAAACATATCGGTTGGAAATCCTAAGGCTCTATAAATAATACCTGAATAGAAATCGACATTTGGATAGAGCTTGCGTTCTACAAAGTACGGATCGTTTAAAGCTGCTTCTTCTAGTTTTTTAGCAATGGCCAATACCGGATCGTTCACGCCTAATTTAGCCAATACATCGTCGCAGGCTTTTTTAATGATTTTGGCACGTGGATCGAAGTTTTTATATACTCGGTGACCAAAGCCCATTAAACGGAACGGATCTTCTTTGTCTTTCGCTTTTTTAATCCACTTATCGGTATCGCCGCCATCATTCTTAATTTTCTCAAGCATTTCTATTACCGCTTGGTTGGCACCACCGTGTAGTGGACCCCATAAGGCAGAAATACCTGCAGAAACTGAGGCGTATAAGTTACAATCTGATGAACCCACCATACGAACAGTAGATGTTGAACAGTTTTGTTCGTGATCGGCGTGAAGAATTAACAAGACATTCATAGCTTCTACTACAACCGGGTCAATGGCAACATCTTCGGTTAGTTGACCGAAGGTCATGTTTAAAAAATTAGACACATAGTCTAATTTATTTTGTGGATATAGTACTGGATGCCCTAATGATTTCTTGTAAATCCAAGAAACGATAGTG
The DNA here is from genome assembly GCA_021740025.1 of Sphingobacteriaceae bacterium. Next base: position 9,250 of record JAIPAN010000020.1, on the reverse strand, counting down.
GTCATTTTGGCCAATAGTTTGGTAATGGTTAAATTTAATTCTTCTGGTGATTGGTGTGAATTTAAACATTCTGGATAAAAAGATGATAAAGAACATACGAGTGAAGAAAGCTGCCCCATTGGGTGCGACTTAGATGGAAAACCGTCGAAAAACTTCTTCATATCTTCATGCACCAAGGTGTGACGAGAAATCTGAAACTCAAAATCTGCTAATTGTTTATTGCTGGGCAAGTCGCCATGTATTAACAAATAAGCTACTTCTATGAAACTCGATTTTTGGGCCAGTTCTTCTATGGCATAGCCCCGGTATTTTAGAATACCTTCTTCACCATCTAAAAAAGTGATGGCACTTTTGGTAACTCCAGTATTTTTGAAACCAGCATCGAGTGTTATTAAACCAGTTATATCACGTAGTTTGGAAATATCAATGGCATTTTCGTTTTCGGTTCCAGTTATAACCGGTAGTTCAATAGCTTGATTGTTGTAATTTAGAGTGGCAATGGTTGACATAGGTTGTATAATTGATAGACAAAACTACTGATTTAGCTTTGTTTTAAAAGCATATTAGGTAAAAGGTATGTAATAATTATATTAAATTATTGAATGGTTTTTTTTACTTCGCCACATGTTAACATTTCATCGCCATAATATGGATTGCGTATATCCGATTCGGCGGATAGCCAGTAGCCTCCATTCCCTTCGTTTGCCATAGGGCAAAACTGCAGGTAAAAGAACCCTTTTAGTAAACTTGTTTTACTGAATTGGGCAATGAGCTGGTTGCTTAGGTTGGTGAAAGTGCTGCGTTGTTTCGCTAAATCGCTTGTATTTGCAATGGAATCGCAGGTGAGTATACTTTCAGCAAAAAAAGTACTAGCTTTCAATAAAGTGGTTAAGGTAGTGGCTTCTTTTTGCGCATTGGAGGCATTGGAGGCCACTAAAGCATCTTTTAACCTAAAATACTGCTTCAATACTTCATCCTGTTGGGTATCTTTTAGTTGGATGGAATTTGTTGTTGATTGGACAATATTTTGTTCGGTACTAACAGATTTTGGAGCAGATTGGGTGCAGGCAAAAAGTGCACTTAGAATGCCAATTGCTGCAATATTTTTAAATAAACTATTCATGGTGAGGGTTATATGTTTTATTTAGCTCAAAAATACAGTTTATTTCATGGATGGCCTAAGGTGGGCTATAAAATAAATATTGTAAAAAAATTGAATCGGGGTTTGCAGTTTCCCTGCGGATTTGTACTTTTGCGGCGGAGAGTTGGCAGAGTGGTCGATTGCGGCAGTCTTGAAAACTGTTGACCTGTGAAAGGGTCCGCGGGTTCGAATCCCCCACTCTCCGCCAAAAAAACCCCGCTATTTAGCGGGGTTTTTTGTTTTCTAGTGAACCACAGTTAAAAAAATATCTGGTAAAAAAATAATTATTCTGTTAGATTGAACTATTCAAATAAACAAATTTAAAATGTTCAGGTATGTTGCACTACACATAAGTTTAAACAATATAAATTGAACTTGGTTTTATAGTAATCTATGATTGAGGACTTAAAACTTCGCTTAATGGCTGTTTTTTATCTTGCAATAAAAATTTAAAAGCAAAAATATTTACAACAAAGGCTAAACCAACCAAGGTAAGTATTTGAGTTAATGGGGCTAAATTTTGAATACCAAAGGCTATTAAAAAAAACATGAAATTTACTGAGAACAAAATAAGAGATGATTGACGATGACTTAAACCACTTCTAATCATACGATGATGGATGTGATTATTATCGCCAACAAATGGATGTACTTTACGTATTATTCTCGAAATAATAACTCTTAAACAATCTACTACCGGAATAAGCAAAATAGCGGCAATTAGTCCGAAAGAAGATTTAACTGTAAATCCGAAAAAATACATGGGATTTGCTTTTGTATAATTTGATAAAGCTACGGATAAAACTGCGAAGGTAAATCCAATTATATAAGCACCAGAATCGCCCATGAAAATTTTAGCCGGGCTGAAATTGAATATTAAAAAGCCCAACAATGCACCAGCAAGAGCTATAGACAATAAGGCTAGAGGAATATTTCCAGAAACAAAAAATAAATAGGAAAAACAAAATGCTCCTAACGTACCTAGCAAACCAGCTAAGCCATCAATACCATCAATAAGATTGTAAGCATTTATGATAGCTACAATAAAGAGCGTAGTTATAATTTTACTAAAAATGGGGTCTAAAGCGTAAATACCAAATAATTGATCGAGAGAGGTAAAATAAAAATTGCCCGGTAATACAATAATTAATGAAACAAAAATTTGTGCAAACAATCTACTAATAGGACTAATCCCAGTTAAATCATCATTTAAACCCACTAAGAACAAGATGAATAAAGAAACGATAAAAAAATTGGTAGGAAAATCTGGTACTTCAATAAAAATGGCCTGGCTTATACGAAATGATATGAAAATAGCTATACCTCCCAAACTGCTAATTTGTCTTCTTTTAAGACCTTTTAAAACAGGCTTACTACGTCCATGAAGGCCCCTTTTGCTAGCAAGTTGAATAACAGCTGGGGTAGTAAAAACTACAATTAAAAAGCTACAAATTAATACCAGTAGAAATGTATTCATATATCTCCGTTAGATTAAGAATCAAATTTAATTATTTATTCTTAAAAATAACTTTGGATTATATTAAATTTCCATTAATTCGAATTAATTAAATATTTATTTTATTGAATTTAATTAGTATAAACTTGATTTTCAAGATATTAAATTAAAAATAAATTAATAAATTAACTTAATAATAAATTTGGTATTAAATTTCGAATTAGATTAAAAATGCTTTTTGATTATAAATAGAAGAGGTGTTATAAAACAATGGATTTATAAAATACAGATTAAATAATCATACCGGCCCCAATGGTTTCGTTGGTTTGCTCATCAATTAAAATAATGCTACCTGTTTGGCGGTTACGTTTGTAGCTATCATAAAAAATAGGTTTTGAACTGCGTAATGAAATACGTGCTATTTCATTCATCTCTACTTTATCAATAGATTCTACACGGTGCAAGGTGTTGATATCAATTTTGTACTTTAGATCAGAAATCATGGCTAAACACTCGTTGGTAGTGTGTTTTATAAATACTTTGGTTCTTGCTTTTAGAGGGTTTTTGCTCATCCAAGTAACCAACAATTCAATATCGTGGCCAACTTCCGGAACATTATTTTCACGTACAATCATATCTCCCCTACTTAAATCCAGTTCATCTTCTAAAGTCATAATTACAGACATGGGAGCAAATGCTTCTGTAAAGTTTTCACCATTTAACTCTATAGATTTAATGGTGGAAACAAATCCCGATGGTAATACTTTTACTTTGTCGCCAGGTTTAAAAATTCCACTATCTATTCTACCGGCATAACCACGGTAGTCTTGGTGTTCTAAGGTATGCGGCCTAATAACCGATTGTACTGGAAAACGACAATCTACATGATTGTAATCACTTGATATATAAACCGTTTCAAGATGGTACATCAGTGTGCTACCTTCGTACCAATCCATTTTTTGAGATTTATTAACCACATTATCACCCATTAAGGCAGAAATGGGAACAAATTGGATGTCTTTGATATCGAGTTTTGCTGAAAAAGCTTTAAAATCGGCTACAATAGAATCATAAACTTCTTGTTTATAATCAACCAAATCCATTTTGTTAATACAAACAATAGCATGCGGAATGCCTAAAAGTGAGGCAATAAAGGCATGTCGATGCGTTTGCTCAAGCATACCTTTTCTGGCATCAATTAAAATAATAGCCAAATTAGCAGTTGAAGCACCCGTTACCATATTGCGTGTATATTGAATATGGCCCGGAGTGTCTGCTATAATAAATTTACGTTTTGGAGTAGCAAAATAGCGATAGGCCACATCAATAGTAATACCTTGTTCACGTTCAGATTTTAAGCCATCAGTAAGTAAAGATAAATCGACATAATCAAAGCCTTTGCTTTTACTAGTTGCTTCAACTGCCTCTAGTTGATCTTGAAATATGGACTTGCTATCGTATAATAAACGCCCTATTAACGTACTTTTACCATCGTCTACACTTCCGGCAGTAGTAAATCTTAATATTTCTTTATGTTGAGTATTCATGTAATTTTTTATTGGTCTAAAAATATCCTTGTTTTTTTCGATCTTCCATAGCAGTTTCAGCACGCTTATCATCTGCTCTACCGCCTCTTTCTGTTGTTCTAGTAATAGCAATTTCTGCTATTATTTTATCTAAGGTATCTGCATCAGATTCTACAGCCCCTGTGATGGGCATATCGCCACAAGTCCTGTAGCGAATAAGCTTTTCTACAACTTCTTCCCCCTTTTTTAATTGTATAAATGCTGAATTTGCTAAAATAACCCCATCGCGTATGACACATTCGCGTTTATGAGAAAAATATAAACTTGGCAAGTCGATATTTTCTAATTTTATGTACTCCCAAACATCCATTTCTGTCCAGTTAGAAATAGGAAATACTCTAAAATGCTCACCAAAAAATTTTCTACCGTTAAATAAATTCCAAAGTTCTGGACGCTGATTTTTAGGATCCCATTGACCAAACATGTCTCTATGTGAAAAAAAACGTTCTTTTGCTCTGGCTTTTTCTTCATCTCTTCTAGCCCCACCAAGTGCGGCATCAATCTTATGGTTTTCTATAGTTGCAAGCAAAGAACCAATTTGAAGAACATTTCGTGAAGCATCTGCACCTGTTTCTTCTTTAACAATTCCAGTATCAATGGCTTCTTGCACAGAACCAACAATAAGTTTAACACCCAATTTCTCAACCAGAGCGTCTCTAAATTCTATAGTTTCCGGAAAATTATGGCCGGTATCAATATGAACTAATGGGAATGGAATTTTTGCTGGATAAAAAGCTTTTTTAGCTAAATGAACCAACAAAATAGAGTCTTTACCGCCAGAAAAAAGAATAACAGGATTTTCAAATTGAGACCAAACTTCTCTTAAAATAAAAATGGCTTCAGATTCTAGCTCTTTTAGATAGTTTAAATTATATTCAGGCATGGATAGAAATTTTGGTCTTTATAGTTTCATAAATAAATTGAATCGACTGATCCAGAGTAAATTCTTCGCGAAGTACCAAATTGGCTTGTTCGGGTGCTTCATAAATTTGATTAATGCCTGTGAAATTTTGAATTTCTCCGGCCCTGGCTTTTTTATATAAGCCTTTCACATCTCTTTTTTCACACGTTTCTAGCGATGTATCTACAAAAATTTCAATAAAATTAGCAGCTCCTACAACCTCTTTAACCAATTCACGATCTTTTCTAAATGGAGAAACAAAAGCAGCAAGTACAATTAAGCCACTATCCATCATAAGTTTAGAAATATGGGCTATTCGTCTTAAATTTTCTACTCTATCGGCCTCTGAAAATCCTAAATCGGCATTTATACCCATTCGAATTGAATCACCATCGAGCAGACTCGTTTTAAAATTATTATGATGGAGCATGTGCTCCAAGGCATTGGCAATAGTTGATTTACCCGAACCAGACAAACCTGTAAACCAAATTAGTACTGGCTCTTGGTTTAATAGTTTTATCCTATCAGTGGGCAGTATAGTAAACTTATGTTCGAAAATATGTAGTGACATTTGGTGTTAATAAACGTTCAAATATGAATCAAAAAATTTAATTGGCACTCACTAAAAATGAATTGTTTAAAAGCTGAGGTCGGTTGTAAAGCATAGATTGTTGGGTTACTTGATCGGTAACACGTAAACCAACTGCTTCGCAAATAGCCTGTCCGGCTGCAGTATCCCACTCCATAGTTGGTGCAAATCGAGGGTATACATCGGCTTGCCCTTCGGCTACCAAACAAAATTTTAGAGAACTACCTTTAGAAAGTAGTTCTACTTGCTCATACTCTTGACTTTTTTGGGTGATATATTCCTCAGTTTCGGGCGTTATATGTGATTTACTTGCAACAATTCGTATGCAATTTAAGTTTGTATTTGTCGAATTAAGCTGATGTTCTGCTTTAAACATATCAAAAGTCAAGGTAGTTCCAGTTGGTACAAATGCTTTATATGATTTCATTTCGAACGTATTTCCCAAATATAAAATACGTTCAACTGGTATATAAATAATGCCAAATACTGGTTTTTGATGCTGTATAAAGGCTATGTTAACGGTAAATTCACCATTTTTTTTTATAAACTCCTTCGTACCATCTAAGGGGTCTACCATCCAACACGAAGTCCAATTTTTACGAACATCGTAGTCAATCTCTTTACTCTCTTCACTAATTATAGGAATATTCGTTTGGCTTAAATGCCTGTAAATGATTTCGTTTGAAAGAGAATCGGCTAGGGTAAGGGGCGTTGAATCACTTTTGATAGAAACTTCAAAATCAGTAGTATACACCTTCATAATAGCATCCCCGGCCAAAATAGCAGCTTGTATTGACAAATTTATAAATGCGTTATCAAACATGAAAACCGATTTAAAGAAGTAATTTAATCCAATATGAATTTCTACGAAGCTACATATTATCCCCATATTTATAATTATCACTTCGAATGAATATAAGTTATTTGACCCTTTACATTAAAGTATATAGATTAAAGTAGCTGACTATTTGATAGTTATAGATATGTTATTTAATTATTAACTAGTTAGTAGCAAAGAGAGCGGATTGTTACACTTAAATAAATAATTGGTTTTAAAATAAATTAACTAAATTGCAGCTTAATTAATTTAATAATATAATGCAAAAAGAAGGTACAGTAAAGTTTTTTAATGAAACTAAAGGATTCGGATTTATCGTTCCAGAATCAGGCGAAGGTGACATTTTTGTTCACTCTACAGGTTTAATTGATCAAATCCGTGAAAACGATCGTGTTCAATACGAAGAAGAGAATGGCAAAAAAGGCCTTAACGCAGTAAATGTGAAAGTTATTAGCTAATACTAACAATACATTTCAAAAAAGCCTTCCGAAGAAATTCAGGAGGCTTTTTTTATGAACCCTTTGGCCAATTATGGCCTTTCATTCTAATCCGTATTTTTGTATTTATCAACTCCTGCCATATGAAACAAAAACAATCCATCAAAAATTTTTTATATAGCCATAACTTTTCCGATGGGCTTAAAATTAGTTTTGGTGTATTGTTACCAGCCCTCATTTTTGCGCAATTAAATCAATTTATACTGGGCATTACCATTTCATTGGGTGCGCTTTGTGTAAGCATTGTAGACAATCCGGGTCCTTTTTCTCATAAACGAAACGGAATGGCTTATGCCAATCTATTTATTTTTTTAACCTCCATGCTTACTGGAATTCTGAGTAATCAACCCATACTCATAGGAATAGAAATCGCAATGCTGTGTTTTACCTTTTCGATGTTTAACGTTTGGGGCAACCGGGCATCTACCATTGGAACTGCAGCTCTTATTATTATGGTGCTTAGTTTAGATGAGCAAAAAACCCTAGAGCAAAGTACGACTTACTCCTTGTATGTTTTAATGGGTGGTTTGTGGTACATGGGCTTTAGCTTATCTATCATGCACATTCGGCCGTTTCGCTTGGCACAACAGGCTTTGGGCGAATGTATTTCTGAGATTTCTACTTATATCCGCCTTAAAGCGGCATTTTATCAGCCTAAAACTTCTTTAGCGCTGAATTACCGAAAACTACTCGACCAACAAGTAGTGGTACACGAAAAACAAGATAGTGTGCGGGCCTTGCTTTTTCATAAGCGAATGATAAAAGACCCCAACCCCTATGGGCGACAGCTTATTATGATGTTGGTAGATATGATTGATTTATTTGAAGAATCAACCGCAACCTTATACGATTATAAAGAACTTAGAGCAACTTATGGTGGCACAAAGGCTTTAAAGGCCATCCACAAAACCCTATACTGCATCAGCAACGAGCTAGATTTATTGGCCTCACAACTAACCGCCGATGAAGAAATACGCCCCTCAAAAGATTTTTTAAAAGAATTAAACAATCTAAAAGCTGCCATTGATGAAGTAGAAACAGGCTACCACCTACCCAATTTGGTACTCAAAAAAATCCTCATCAATATCCGAAACATGGTGCGCAGAACCGAAAAAGTATTTAGTTACGCCACAGATGGAGGAGTTAATGAAGGTATTCGGAGTCAGAAAGACCTACCAAAATTTGTAAGCCATCAAGAAATTGACTTTAAACAATTTAAAGAAAATCTCAGCCTTCATTCTACCACCTTTAGATATGCTGTAAGAATGGCTATTGTTTGCCTTTTAGGTTTTGTTGTATCGCATTTATTTTCCCTGGGGCACCATAGTTATTGGATTTTATTAACCATTATTGTGATTTTAAAACCAAGTTTCAGCCTTACTAAACAACGAAACTATGAACGGATTATAGGAACCGTTATTGGTGGCTTAATTGGGGTTGCCATTCTTATTTTTGTGAAAGATGAAACTCCTCGATTTATCTTTTTATTGGGATTTATGGTGGGGGCATATAGCTTTCAGCGGGTAAATTATAAACTGAGCGTACTCTTTCTAACCCCCTATTTACTCATACTGTTTAGCTTTTTAGGTGCCAACAACATTACCATTGCTAAAGAACGCATAGTTGATACCCTTGTTGGATCAATCATTGCCTTTGCGGCTAGTTATTTTATTTTCCCGAGTTGGGAATCGAAGCAACTAAAAATAGCCATGAAAGAAGCGGCCATTGCCAATTATAATTACCTTATTAAGTTGGCCGAAGGTTTATTGGGACAACCTTTAGAACTTACCGATTACAAGCTCATACGAAAAGAAGTTTATGTGCGTACAGCAAACTTAAATAGTGCTTTCCAGCGCATGCTCTCAGAACCTAAAAACAGGCAAAAAAACAGTAAAGAAATTCACAAATTTGCAGTTTTAAACCATATGCTGTCTTCCTACATTGCCAATTTAGTAAGCGTAGCCCAACAAGAAAAAACAGTGAAATCTGACCCGGTTTCTGTTAAATGGGTACGCAAAGCTCTGCACCATTTAAGGCATACCATAAACGAATTAGCGCCTGGTACCACTAATTTAGCTTCCATAAGCTACCCCGATCTATCAGAAAACCTTGAAGACACACATACCCGTGATTTTAATGCTGATTTGTTAGCTGAACAATTGCAATTGGTTTATCGGCTTACAAAAGATATTCGAAAATTGGCAGAAAGCCTAGAAACCGAATAAGCCTAGCTTTTAGCTGC
>JAIPAN010000019.1 GCA_021740025.1 Sphingobacteriaceae bacterium | reverse complement strand
AATCCACATTCCTGCATTTTTGATGCCCAACTTACTTCTGTGGTGGGTGGCTTGGTTAAAGTGGTAGGATGGTACGACAATGAGGTTGGTTATTCGAACAGATGGGTAGAATTTGCACTAAAATTAGCTCGATTTAAGAGTTAACGCTATGATTCATTTTATTCAACCAGAACAAGTATTGCCCCTGCGGGCTGCCGTTTTACGAAATGGCCAAAGAGCACCGCAAGATTGTGTTTTTGTTGGCGATAACGATCCCGATTCATTTCATGTAGGAGCAGAGCAAAATGAGCAGGTAGTTTGTGTAGCCAGTTTTTTGCCTCAAGCACGTGAAGGATATCAAGGTAGGGGCTATCAATTAAGAGGCATGGCTACTTATCCTAAGTATCAAAGTAAAGGTTTAGGATCGCAATTGGTTCTTTTTGCTTTGGCCCATTTACAGCAAAAGGGCGTAGAGTATATTTGGTGCAATGCCCGCGAAGCTGCCTTTCCCTTTTATCAAAACCTGGGCTTCACTTTTATCTCCGAAAGCTTCGATATACCCGGCATTGGTCCACATAAAGCTATGTATTTGTCCTTAAAATCAATAAAATAACTAATTTAGCGCCCTAATAAAATATACATGAAAACAGTAGACTTCATTAATTTTTCAGGAAAGAAAGTTCTCATTCGAGTAGACTTTAATGTGCCTCTTGATGAAAATTTCGAAATAACAGATGATAATCGCATTCAAGGTGCCTTGCCCACCATTACTAAAATTTTAAATGACGGTGCTTCGGTCATACTCATGTCGCATTTAGGCAGACCCAAAGATGGCCCTACCGATAAATATTCACTCAAACATATTGTAACTTATTTAGCTAAGGTGTTAAATCGTCCGGTAGCATTTGCCGACGATTGCATTGGCGTTTCTGCAGTAGTACAGGCTGCAAAACTACAGCCAGGGCAAGTATTGCTTTTAGAAAACCTTCGTTTTTACAAAGAAGAAGAAAAAGGAGATGTGGCCTTCGCTGAAAAATTAGCCGCTTTGGGCGATGTATACGTGAACGATGCCTTTGGTACCGCACACCGTGCCCATGCTTCAACCGCTATTATTGCACAGTTTTTCCCGCAAGCAAAATATTTCGGCTACCTCATGGCTGCTGAGTTAGAAAATGCAGAAAAAGTGTTAAATCACCCGGAGCGTCCGTTTACGGCCATTATGGGTGGTGCAAAAGTGTCAGATAAAATTTTATTAATAGAGCAACTACTTACCAAAGTAGATAACCTGATTATTGGCGGAGGCATGGCCTATACCTTTGTTAAAGCACAAGGTGGCCAAATCGGTACCTCCATTTGCGAAGACGATAAATTGGATTTGGCCAATTCGCTTTTGAAAAAGGCCGCAGAAAAAGGCGTTAAAATTCATTTGCCAATAGATACCTTGGTAGCTGATGCCTTTTCAAACGAAGCCGCTACTCAAGTATGTGAAACTGCTGCAATTCCTACCGATTGGATGGGCTTAGATATTGGTCCGAAAACGGCCGAGAATTTTGCCGATGTAATTAAGCACTCAAAAACCTTGCTTTGGAACGGCCCAATGGGTGTTTTTGAATTCGAATCGTTTGAGAAAGGAACGAAATCTGTTGCCCTAGCGGTTGTAGAAGCTACCCAAGCTGGTGCTTTTTCTTTAATTGGCGGCGGCGATTCCGCGGCAGCTGTTTCTAAATTTAAGTTAACTGAACAGGTAAGCTACGTTTCTACAGGTGGCGGCGCTCTTTTAGAATATATGGAAGGTAAGGAATTGCCAGGCGTGAAGGCAATTAATAGCTAGCTCGAAAAATTTTCCCACCAGATTAAAACCCGCTCAGGTACTACCTGAGCGGGTTTTTTTATGTCAAAGTGGGAAAAATAAAATGTGGAAAACTTTTTTGTGGGAGATAGTGGTAAAAAGTGGAGAATCTCCGTATTTTTACTCTTGCTAAAAACCACAAAAAGCTACATGGCTCATTTTTTAGGAGAATTCGATTGTAAACTGGACGCCAAAGGCAGGCTCATGATTCCGGCTGGCTTGAAAAAGCAGTTGCCCGAAGCAGAGCGTGAAGGTTTGGTAATTAACCGTGGTTTTGAAAAGCACTTGGTACTCTACACTCGAAAAGAGTGGGAGGTGATTGTGGATGAGTTATCCAAGTTAAATCCGTACGAAAAGAAAACTCGTGAGTTCATTCGTTACTTTACTCGGGGTGCTTCGGAGCTTAGTCTAGATGCTGCTAATCGGGTATTGTTGCCAAAATCTTTATTAGAATACGGAGGTATAACCGGTGAGGTGGTGCTTTCTTGCCAGTTTAATAAAATTGAAATCTGGGCTAAAGATGCCTACGATACTCAGTTAGATAACGAACCGGAAAACTTTGCTAACCTAGCCGAAGAAGTGATGGGCAATGCCGGAAGGAGGGCTGCAAATGACTGATTACCATGTTCCGGTAATGCTACAAGAATGCCTTGAAGGTTTGGCTATTCAACCTGATGGAATTTATGTGGATGTTACGTTTGGTGGTGGTGGTCATTCAAAAGCAATTCTAAAACAATTAGGTCCGAAAGGAAAACTATTGGCTTTCGACCAAGACGAAGCAGCCCAACAAAATATTCCCTCCGATGAACGCTTTGCGTTTGTAGATCAAAATTTTCGCTATTTCAAAAATAACTGTCGTTTGCACGGGGCTTTTCCTGCCGATGGTATACTTGCCGATTTAGGTGTTTCCTCTCATCAATTTGATGAAGCCGATAGAGGATTCTCCATTCGCTTCGATGCTGATTTGGATATGCGCATGGATCGTTCCACTTCCTTAACGGCCAAAGAAGTATTAAATACCTATTCGGAAGAAGAGTTACACCGCATTTTTGGCATGTACGGCGAATTGCACAATGCTAAAACACTGGCAAAAACCATTGTTACCGCTCGTTTAAATGCACCTATTGTTAGCGTAAGTGAGTTGAAAGAAGTTATTTCTAAACTAACTCCACGGGGTAAAGAAAATAAATACCTGGCTCAAGTATTTCAGGCCTTGCGCATTGAAGTAAATCAAGAACTGGAAGCACTACAAGAATTTCTAGAACAATCGGTTGAGGTTTTAAAATCGGGCGGTCGTTTGGTGGTTATGTCCTATCATTCATTAGAAGATCGCTTAGTAAAGAATTTTATGGCCAAAGGAAAATTTAGAGGCGAAGTAGAAAAAGATTTTTTTGGCAATGAGTTGAAGCCTTTTGATGTGCTTACCCGTAAAGCAGTAGTGGCCGGCACTTCCGAAATCGATCAAAATAGCAGGGCTAGAAGCGCAAAGCTACGTATTGCTGTAAAAAGATAAGCTATGGGAAATCGCTTTAAAAACGAACGGCTAGAAGTGCAAGAGTTATTTGAAACTCCAGAGGAAATACTACCTCTAGAGCCAAAGCCACAAGCTCCAAAGGGGTTTTGGGCCACTTTATTTACAGAGGGGGTAATTTCTAAAGAAGCTGTTACAGGCTTGTTGCCTTTTATTGTTTTCATGGCTTTTTTGGGTATGGCCTATATCGGCAACCGCCACTATGCAGAAAATAACATCCGCCATATTGGCGAATTGGGTAAAGAAGTAAAATTATTAAGTGCCGAATATAAAGTGCTAAAAGCAGAATTGATGCTTAAAAGCACCAAATCGGAGATAGCAAAATTGGTAGATACACTGGGCATTGTTGAGCCCGTAGAACCACCAAAAAAGATTGTAGTTAAAGCCGCAGATGAGTAGCATTAGAACCGACATATTAGTACGAGTGTATTTCGCATTTGGCCTTATTGTGCTTTTTGCGGCTGCTGTGTTATTTCAGCTATTTAAAGTACAAGTACTGCAAGGTGCACATTGGCGTAAAGAAGCAAAAAATTCTGCTACCCAATTTAAAACAGTTGAGGCCATACGAGGTAATATTTATGGTGTTGATGGTAGTTTATTAGCAACATCGGTACCTGAATACGATATCCGTATTGATTTAAGAGCTACCGGTATTGAAGACGATAATGTATTTGAAGAGAAGGTTGATTCGTTAGCAGCTAGTTTGTCGGCTTTTTTAAAAGATAAAACCCCATCAGAATACAGCCGTTTTTTGAGAGATGGACGTAAGCACAAAGAACGCTATAAATTAATCTGTAAAAATGTATCACATGCCGATATGTTGAAAATTAGAAAGTTCCCCATGTTTAATATGAAAAACAATGGTGGAGGCCTAATTTGTGAACAGAAAAACCACCGGATAAAACCGTTTAAAGATTTAGCTGCTCGTACCATTGGGTATAAAAACGACAATGTGCAGCCTGTTGGTCTGGAGGGAGCTTACGGTAAATACATCAATGGCGAATCGGGCAGACGTTTGATGTATAAAATTGCTGGTGACTTTTGGGTGCCGGTAAATAATTCCAACGAAATTGAAACTAAAGATGGCGCCGATATTATTTCAACCATCGATATCGGTATTCAAGATGTGGCACAAAGAGCCCTGCTTACGCAGTTAAAAAAGAGCGATGCCGACCACGGTTGTGTGATTTTGATGGAAGTAAATACTGGTGAAATTAGAGCAATTGCCAATTATACCAAAGCGAAAGATGGCACCTATCAAGAACTATTTAATTATGCTATTCGGGAAAGTTTAGACCCGGGTTCTACCTTCAAATTGGCTTCTTATATGGCCTTATTAGAAGATAAAAAGGTAGACACCAATACAGTGGTAAATACCCCAAATGCAGGTTTTACAGTTTTTAAACACACTATTAAAGAATCGCACGGACCGCTGGGTAGCATTACCGTTAAGAAAGCTTTTGAAGTATCTTCAAACGTGGCGGTTTCTATGTTGGTATATAACAACTACGCTAAAAACCCTATTCAGTTTACAAATCATCTATACAAATTTGGTTTAAACAAACCCCTTGGTTTACAAATTCCAGGAGAGGGTATGCCTGTTATAAAAAACCCGAGTAATAAATCGTGGAGCGGACTGAGTGTGGCTCAAATGGCTTATGGCTATGAGATGAACCTTACACCACTACAAATGTTGACTTTCTACAATTCGGTAGCCAATAATGGTAAAGCCATTGCTCCGCTTTTTGTACGAGAAATTAGACGTTTGGGTACGCCTATAGAAACCTTTAGTGCCCGTGTAATCAATGAGCAGATATGTAGCAAAGAAACACTAGGTAAGGTTAAAAAAATGTTAGAAGGTGTGGTAGAAGTTGGAACCGGAAAGGATGTGATTAAAAACCCTTACTACAAAGTTGCTGGTAAAACTGGAACTGCCCAAGTAGCCGATGGGTCTCAAGGATATAAAGGTAAAAGAGCCTATCAGGCATCTTTTTGCGGCTATTTTCCAGCAAACAAACCCAAATATTCCATGATCGTGGTAGTAAATAATCCAAAGGGTGCGTATTACGCAGCCGTGGTTGCTGGTCCGGTATTTAGAGAAGTAGCCGATATGGTTTATGCCAACGATTTTCAAATGTTTAAACCCGTAGCGCAACAAAAATTTGCTGGCTCGGTAGCTCCATCGGTAAAAGCTGGTGATAGCGAAGCCGCCCGTTATTTGACCCAAAAATTTGGAGCAGCTACTAGCCCTCAAACCAAAACCGCAGTCACCGATAGCGGAACTACCTATCGTGAAGGTGTGGTGCCCAATGTACAAGGCATGGGCTTAAAAGATGCCATGTTTTTGGTAGGAAACGCTGGTTTACGAGTGGTGCCAAAAGGTACAGGAAAAGTAATTCGACAGTCGACAGCGCCAGGTGTAAAATTAGCCAAAGGTTCACCTATAGTATTAGAATTAAACTAAATGAAAAAGTTAAGAGATCTTCTTTATGGCGTATCCTTACAGCAGGTGGTTGGCTCAACCAATGTTGGGATTACGGCTATTGCTTTCGACTCTCGTTTAGTAATACCAGGTACCTTATTTGTTGCTATTAACGGAACACAAACCGACGGACACGATTATATAGAAAAAGCCATTGCCCTGGGCGCAACCGCTATTCTTTGCGAAAACATGCCAACCGAATTAGCAGCGGGTGTACATTATGTAAAGGTAAATCAATCGGCTAAAGCCTTGGGAACTGTAGCTGCCAACTTTTACGATCATCCATCCAGAGAATTGAAATTGGTAGGAATTACCGGAACCAATGGTAAAACCACAACGGCTACCTTATTGTTCCAATTATTTAGAGAGTTGGGTTATAAAGTAGGTTTACTATCCACGGTACAAAATCAGATTAACCAGGAAATTGTTCCTTCTACGCATACCACCCCCGACCCCATTGTCTTAAACCAATTATTGCGCAAAATGGTTATAGCCGGCTGCGATTATTGCTTCATGGAAGTGAGTTCACATGCCGTAGCGCAATACCGAATTGAAGGTTTAGACTTTGCCGGAGGTGTATTTAGTAATTTAACGCATGATCATTTAGACTTTCATCAAACTTTCGACAGTTATTTAAAAGCAAAGAAAACCTTTTTTGATGGCCTACCTAAAACAGCTTTTGCCTTAACCAATTTAGATGATAAAAATGGCCCGGTAATGCTACAAAATACCAAGGCTCATTGTAAAACATATAGTTTAAAACACTTAGCAGACTACCGTGCTAAAATTATGGAGAACCAGTTCAACGGCTTGTTGCTTCATATAGACGACGAGGAGGTATGGTTTAAACTAGTAGGAAGCTTTAATGCCTATAACCTATTAGCCGTTTACGCCACTGCAATGTTGCTCGATCAGGATAAACTAAAAGTACTCACTACATTAAGCCGCTTACAAGGCGCCGAAGGCAGATTTGACTATGTTATTTCGCCTAATGGAGTGGTTGGTATTGTAGATTATGCACACACCCCGGATGCAGTACTCAATGTATTAACTACCATTCGTGATATACGAAAAGGCACCGAACAGGTAATTACCATTATTGGTTGCGGTGGTGATCGGGATAAAACAAAACGCCCCATTATGGCTCAAGTTGCCTGCGATGGAAGCGATAAAGTAATTCTTACTTCCGATAATCCTCGTTCGGAAAATCCCGACGAAATTATCCGCGAAATGGAAGTAGGCGTAACGCCAAGTAACAAACGCAAAACGCTTTCTATTACCGATCGTAGAGAAGCCATTAAAACGGCCTGCCATTTGGCAAAACCCGGCGATATTATTTTGTTGGCTGGTAAAGGGCACGAAAAATATCAAGATATACAAGGGGTAAAACACCCTTTCGATGATAAAGAAATTTTAACCGATAACCTTAAGCTTCAAGACTAATGTTGTACTACTTATTCACGTGGTTAGATAAACTATACAATATTCCAGGAGCAGGCTTGTTCCAGTTTATTTCCTTCCGTACTGGTATGGCGGTTATTTTCTCCTTGCTCATTACCACGGTGTACGGTCGCAGATTAATTGATATGTTGCGCAAGAAGCAAGTGGGCGAAACTGTTCGAAATTTAGGTTTAGAAGGACAAATTGAGAAGCAAGGCACCCCAACCATGGGCGGTATAATTATTCTACTAGGCATTTTAGTGCCTACCCTCTTGTTTGCTAAAATTGATAATATATACGTCTTATTAATGCTTACTACCACCGTTTGGATGGGCGCCATTGGTTTTGTTGACGATTATATTAAAGTATTTAAGAAGGATAAAGAAGGCCTAGCAGGTAGGTTTAAAATTATGGGCCAAGTGGGTTTAGCCCTCATTATAGGCTGGACCATGTATTTCCACCCCGATATTGTAGTGCGGGAGCAAGTAGCAAAACCACAGGTACAAACCGCAGGTATTTCTAACCATCAAGTAGATGGGAAAACGGTATATACCCGCGGTGTAAAATGGTCCTTAACCAATGTGCCTTTCTATAAAAATAACGAGTTCGATTATGCCAAAGTACTCAAGTTTATGGGCGATGGCTACCAGCGTTATGCACTTATTGTGTTTTTGCTTTTTGTAATTGTTATTGTAACGGCGGTATCTAACGGTGCAAACATTACCGATGGGATAGATGGACTAGCTACTGGCACCTCGGCCATTATTGGTATTACTTTAGCCGTATTGGCCTATGTATCGGGTAATACCATTATAGCGAATTACTTAAACATTATGTACATACCCAACTCAGCCGAGTTGGTAGTTTTTGCCGGCGCTTTTGTAGGCGCTTGTGTGGGATTTTTATGGTACAACTCGTACCCCGCCCAAGTATTTATGGGCGATACCGGCAGTTTGGCCATAGGCGGAATTATAGCAGCCTTTGCTATCATGATTCGTAAAGAATTATTAATACCAATGTTATGTGGTGTGTTTTTGGTTGAAAATCTATCGGTAATTATTCAGGTAAGTTGGTTTAAATATACCAAGCGTAAATACGGCGAAGGTCGTAGAGTATTCTTAATGTCGCCATTACACCACCATTACCAGAAAAAAGGCTACCACGAAGCCAAAATTGTAACCCGATTCTGGATCATGGGCATCCTATTAGCCATTTTAACTATCGTAACCCTAAAACTTCGCTAATGAGCCAAAAGCCTTATATCGCAATTTTGGGAGCCGGCGAAAGCGGGGTTGGAGCGGCATGTCTGGCTAAGAAGCAAGGCTATGAGGTCTTTGTATCAGATTTTGGCGCCATTGCACCAGTCTACAAGCAAGAACTAACAGAACTAGCGATTGCTTTTGAAGAGAATCAGCACAGCGAAGAAAAAATACTAGCTGCTAGTGAAGTTATTAAGAGCCCGGGTATACCCGATAAGGCACCCATAATTCAAAAATTAGTCGAAAATCAAATTCCTATTCTTTCTGAAATAGAGTTTGCCGCCCGGTATACTCGTGCAAAACTAATTGCTATTACAGGTTCTAATGGTAAAACTACCACCACCATGCTTACCTACCACATTCTAAAAAATGCAGGTGTAAATGTAGGCTTGGGCGGAAATATTGGGCAAAGCTTTGCCCGCCAAGTAGCCAACCAAGAGGTAGACTACTATGTGTTGGAGATAAGCAGTTTTATGCTCGATAACATGTACGATTTTAAAGCTGATATAGCGGTATTATTAAACATTACTCCCGATCACTTAGACCGATACGAATACAAAATGGAGAATTATGTGAATTCGAAATTCCGCATCATTCAAAATCAAACGGAATCTGATGTATTTGTGTACTGTGCCGACGATCCGGAAACCTTGAGAGGACTTGACCGCATGCAACCTCAAGCAAAAACGTATCCCTTCTCTTTAGAAAAGGTTCAAGAACCAGGTGCCTACCTCCAAGAGGATCGCATCAAAATAAATTTACAACAAGCCAAACAAACACCCTTTGATATGTTAATGACCGACCTAGCCTTACAAGGCAAACACAATTTGTACAATTCAATGGCTTCGGGCATTGTGGCCAAAGTATTGGATTTGCGCAACGAAACTATCCGTGAAAGCATGGGTAATTTCACCAATATCGAGCATCGGTTAGAGCATGTAGCTCGTATCTCGGGCATCAATTTTATAAACGATTCTAAAGCAACCAATGTGAACTCTACGTGGTATGCCTTAGAGAGTATGCCTACTGATGTGGTGCTTATTTTGGGTGGTGTTGATAAGGGTAATGATTACCACATGTTGAAAGATTTGGTAAAAGCGAAAGTGAAAGCTATTGTATGCTTAGGGAAAGATAATAGCCGTATTCACGATGCCTTTGAAGACGATGTGGAAGTGATTGTAAATACATTTTCGGCAAGTGAAGCTGCACAAGTGGCCTACCACTTAGCCAAAAAGGGAGATACCGTATTACTTTCTCCAGCATGTGCCAGCTTCGATTTGTTTAAAAATTATGAAGATAGAGGCAACCAGTTTAAGAAAGCAGTAAAAGAATTATAGTCCTAAGTTTTAAGAATATGATGGAGCAAATATTCAGCAAAGTAAAAGGCGACAGATGGATTTGGATTATCGTATTGATCCTCTCTATGTGGTCGGTATTGGCTGTATATTCAGCAACCGGTACTATTGCTTATAAAAAGGGGGTAGGCACCGAAGCTTTTCTTTTTAAGCATTTTGTATTTATTCTAGTGGGTATTGCCTTAATGTATTTTTCTCATTTGCTTGATTATAAATATTATGCGGGTATATCCAAATTACTAATGGTTATAACCATTCCATTGCTTTTGTATACACTTCTTTTTGGAGCCAATGTAAACGATGCTAGTCGTTGGGTAACTATCCCCATCATTAATCAAACATTTCAAACTTCCGATTTGGCAAAATTGGCACTTATTACTTTTTTAGCTCGTACCCTTACCCGCAAGCAAGAAAATATAAAAGATGTAAAAAAAGCCTTTATTCCTATT
>JAIPAN010000018.1 GCA_021740025.1 Sphingobacteriaceae bacterium | reverse complement strand
TTTAGACATGTCAATGCCATAACAATCTGGGTAACGTATTTGTGGGGCCGAAGGAACTACTATAATTTTTTTAGGTTGTAGGCGATCCAAAATACGTAGAATGCTTTGTTTTAAGGTAGTGCCACGCACAATAGAATCGTCTAATACCACTAAAGTATCTTGGCCTACATTAATCAGTCCGTAGGTGGTATCGTACACGTGTGCCACCATATCACCCCTTTCGGCATCTTGCGTAATAAAGGTGCGTAATTTGGCGTCTTTAAGTGCAATTTTCTCCACCCTTGGTGCCATTTTAAGCATTTGCTCTAACTCGGCATCTGTAATTTTATCGGCACGGTTTAACAAAGTATTTTTTTGCACCTGCTTTATATGCTTATGAATACCTTCTACCAAACCATAAAAGGCTACTTCGGCAGTATTCGGAATAAAAGAAAATACGGTATTTTCTAAATCGTTGTTTACTGCCGTTAAAATTTGTGGGCATAATAAGCGACCCAATTGCTTGCGTTCGCGGTAAATATCGGCATCGCTGCCTCTAGAGAAATAGATACGCTCAAACGAGCATGATTTTTGTTCAACGGGTTGGCTAAATTGTTCTTCGCTAATGCTGCCATCTTTTTTGGCAATGAGCGCATGGCCGGGCTTTATTTCTTTAACAGAACCAATTGGCACATTAAAAGCGGTTTGTATAGCTGGGCGCTCAGAAGCAACTACCAGTACTTCGTCATCGGCATAATAGAAAGCCGGGCGAATGCCCGCGGGATCACGCATTACAAATGCATCTCCATGGCCAATAATCCCCGAAATGGTATACCCACCGTCCCAAGTTTTTGCCGAACGACGTAGTATATTGGCTACATCCAATTCTTCAGCAATTTTATGGGTAATTTCAACATTACTAAGTCCTTGGGCATTGTAGCCATCAAAAATTTCTTGATTTTCTACATCTAAAAAATGGCCTATTTTTTCTAATACCGTTACGGTATCTGCTTTTTCTTTGGGGTGCTGGCCAAGTTCGTATAGTTGCTCCAATAATTCGTCAACGTTGGTCATGTTAAAATTGCCACAAATAACCAAATTACGGGTCATCCAATTGTTTTGGCGTAAAAAGGGATGGCAACTTTCGATGCTATTTTTTCCGTGGGTACCGTAGCGCAAATGGCCCATAAGTACTTCGCCGGTAAAACTGATATTTTCTTTCAGCCAGTTGGCATCGGCTAAAAGCTCAGGGGTGTTTTCCTGAACGTCTACAAATTTCTTTTGTACGTATTCAAATATATCCGATACCGCTTTTGAACCCATGGCTCTGTGCCTGCTGATGTAGCGGGTACCAGGCTTCATGTCTAATTTAATGGTTGCAATACCCGCACCATCTTGGCCGCGGTTATGCTGTTTTTCCATTAATAAGTAGAGTTTATTGAGGCCGTAGAAAGGCGTACCGTATTTTTCTTGGTAATAAGATAGCGGTTTTAACAATCGGATGAGGGCAATGCCGCACTCGTGTTTTATGGGTTCGCTCATGGTGTTGGATGAGCTAACAAAAATAATGATTTAATTGAATAAAGCATGTTAATTCTACAACTTCTCTCCGTGTTGACTCAAATCTAGGCCTTCTTGTTCATCGCTTGCACTTACTCGAAGCGGACTAATTGTATCGGTTAGTTTTAATAAAGCCATAGAACCAACAAAAGCAAATACAGATACGCCAACTAATGCCAAACTTTGCACCAAAAATAAATGTGTTTCGCCAAAAAGTAAACCGTTACCCGTGGTGTTGGCTCCATTTACTGCAGTATGGGCAAAAACGCCGGTAAGTAACATACCTACCATCCCTCCTACGCCGTGGCAGGGAAATACATCCAAGGTGTCGTCTAAACCGGTGCGGCTACGCCAATCAACCAAAATATTACTCACCAAAGCGGCAACTACACCAATTATTAAGGAGTGTGGAATGCTAACAAAACCAGCTGCAGGTGTAATAGCCACCAAACCCACTACAGCTGCAATACAAGTTCCCATGGCCGAAGGCTTGCGGCCTTTCCAAGCATCAAAGAAAATCCAACTCAAGGCTGCTGCCGAAGAAGCCGTCATGGTGGTTGCCATAGCCGTAACTGCTAATGTTGATGCGCCAAAGGCAGATCCGGCGTTAAAACCATACCAACCAAACCATAATAAGCCGGTTCCCAACAGTACGTAGGTTATACGGGCTGGAGTATGTGATACTTCGTTGCGTTTTTTTAGATACAGGGCCGATGCCAAAGCTGCCCAACCTGCCGACATGTGCACCACGGTTCCGCCAGCAAAATCTAATACACCCAATTTAAATAACAGCCCGTCTGGGTGCCAAGTTGCATGGGCCAAAGGGGCATAAATGAAGATGAAAAACAAACAAATAAATAAGGTATACGATATAAAACGAATGCGCTCTGCAAAAGCTCCGGTAATGAGCGCAGGTGTAATAATGGCAAATTTCAACTGATACATGGCAAACAATAAAAATGGAATGGTAGGTGCCAATTTCCAAGGCTGTCCGTCTATTACCCCGTTCATCATAAAGTAAGTAGTAGGGTTGCCAATAAAACCACCCATACTTTCACCAAAAGCCAAGCTGAAGCCAAATACTACCCAAATTACGGTAATGAGGACCATACAAATAAAACTTTGCAACATGGTAGAAATTACGTTTTTCTTATTCACCATGCCGCCGTAAAAGAAAGCCAAACCTGGTGTCATAATTAACACCAAAGCGGTGGCTGTTAACATCCAAGCAGTATCTGCTGTATTGATAGATGTATGTATTGTTATTGCTGTGGGTATAGATGGAAAGCAAAAAGCCAATACCACAACAAGAAATAGAAAAATAAAGGGGAATTTGGATAAAGTTTTGGCCATTTTTAGATATTTTGAAAGAACTAGCTATAAATATCTTATTTTTTAACCAAAATATTAAAAATGATTACTAACATTTACCATAAATGTGAATAAATGAGGTAAATTTTGGATTAAAAACTATTTAAGACCAAATATTTTTGAGTTTTAGGTGAATTTTTTCACCAAAAAATAGTTTTGTGCTCTTTTCAAAGGAAGAAGTATAGTCAGAAACAAAGAATTGATGTTTTTTTGCTTCAACTTTGCTCAATAAATTTAATTCAGCTAGTTTTTTCTGAACAGATTGGGCTACAATGGCTGCAGAATTAATAATTGTTACCTTTTCGTGATAAAATTCTTCAATTTCTGCTTGAATGAGGGGATAATGGGTGCATGCCAAAATCAAACTATCTATATTTTTTAATTTTGGAGAAGATAAGTAGGAATGTATGACCGTTTTACTAATGGTATTGCTAAAAAACCCCTCCTCTATCATGGGTGCCAAAAGTGGTGTGGCTAAAGATTTTACCTCAATACCCGGCCGGGCTAATTTTAGTTTTTTAGCGTACAAGTCTGAGTTGATGGTGGCTTTGGTACCAATTACACCCACACACTTTAACTGCTTTTCTTCGGCCACAAAGTTAACCACAGGATCTATCACATTAAGCACTGGTATTTTATCGCCAATAAATGCTACTAAATCGTGGTAAGCCAATGATGAAGCAGTGTTGCAGGCAATCACAATCATTTTACACTGCTTATCGAGCAAAAATTGCGCAATTTTTAAGCTGAAATACTTGATGGCTTCGGGCGATTTATCGCCGTAAGGTAAATGGGCTGTATCGCCAAAGTAAACCAATTCTTCATTGGGCAATAGCTTATGAATAGCGCTAGCAACGGTTAAACCGCCAATGCCCGAATCGAAAATACCTATGGGGAGATTTGCGCTCATATAAACAAAAATGCGAAGTCAACTTGAATTTATTGACTTCGCATTCATTTAATTTTTTGAGATCCTTATTTTTTCTTTGCTGGAGTAGCCGGTGCTTTTGCAGGAGCGGCTGCAGGGGCAACAGGTGCTGGAGCAGCTGCGGCTGCGACAGCAGCTAATTTAGCTTTTACTACTTCTAAAATATCGTCGCCACCATCGAAGTAAACTACGCCTGGTTGAGATACATCAAATACATAGGCATAGCCTTTTTCTTTAGCTACTGCTTTTACAGCTTTTTCTGCTTTTTCAAATACCGGTTGGTACATTTCAGAGCGTTTCGCGTTTAATTCTTCTTGAGATTTTTGCTCGGTATCCGTGATACGTTTTTCCATATCCTGAATCTCTTTACCCAAGGTTTCTAACTCTTTACCCAAGGTTTCTTTGTTGGCTTCGCTAAGGGTTTTGTATTTTTCTTGGTAGCTCACAATTTTTTTCTGACGCTCAGCATCCATTTGCTCTAAAGCACTTTGTTTTGCTTTCGCATAGGTTTGAAAAGCTGCATCGGCTAGCTTCATTTCTGGCATAGATTGCAATAAATCGCTAGAATTGATATGACCAAACTTTTGTTGGGCTTGTGCACTCAACACTAAAAAGCCTAATACGAAAGACAAGGCAGCTATTTTAATTGATTTTTTCATGTTATTATTGTTCATGTTATTGGTTTACGATGTTACTAAAGTTTTTATTATTTCGCAAATGTTCCGGGTTTATATCCTAAACGAGTAATTACCTCATTGCTTCTATCTAAGCGGGCATTGGCATAAAGCATGCTTATATCGCTGCCTTTATCAAATACAACATCCAATTGTTGATCTTCTGCCAAGGCTTGCACGGCTTTCGCTACCCGTTCTTGTATGGGTTTAATTAAGCGGCTTCTTTGCTGAAACAATTCGCCTTCAAAGCCAAATTTTTGACGTTGAAACTCTTTTGCTTGTTTTTCTTTCTCTACAATTTCTGCTTCGCGACGCTTGCGCATATCGTCGGTAAGCAATACTTGATCGGCCTGATAGGCTTTATACAGCTTTTCTATATCGGCAAATTTTGCATCTACATCTTTTTGCCATTGGTCTGAGAGTGCATCTAGCTGCTTTTGTGCCGAATTGTACTCGGGAATATGTTTTAAGATGTATTCGCTATCTACATACACAAAGCGTTGGGCCACACTGCTTAAAACAGCAGCACAAACAAAAAGGAAAGTAAGCGTTAATTTTTTCATGCCTTAATTAATTAAAAACCTCCGCCCATTTGTTGGGCAATACTAAAGTGAAATTGTCCACCATTGGCTCCTGGTATACCTGGGATAGAATCAAAACCATAGCCGTAATCTAACCCAAGTAATCCAAATATCGGCAAGAAAATGCGGGCGCCAAAACCAGCAGATCGGCGTACGTTAAACGGCGAAAATTGTTTAAAATTATTCCAGGTATTACCCCCTTCGGCAAAAGCCAATACAAATACGGTGGCTTGCTGGCTTAGGGTAATGGGATGCCTAAGCTCTAACACGTACTTATTGTAAATAGGACTACCAGAGCCTTGTGCAGTTTTCGGATTAGACCCTACTGGAATAACAGAATTATTCTGATACCCTCTCATGCCAATAATTTCTGAGCCTTGCAGAAAGTCGAATCCTTGCATACCATCGCCACCTAATTTATAGCGCTCAAACGGAGATTGACCAACGGCTTTGTTGTAAGAACCCAAGAAACCAAACTGTGCTTGGGCTTTGAAAATTAATTTCCCATAGATGCGTTGATACCATTGTGCATCAAATTTCCATTTGTGGTATTCTACATAGCGATATCGATCTTGGTCGGTAGCTGTAACATAATTAATTTTATTAAACAAAGAATAGGGAGGTGTTAGTTGAAGAGTAAAACGTAAATGCGATCCCGAAGTTGGGTAAATTGGCGCATCTACCGAATTTCTTGAGAGCTGCTGGGTAAGGTTAAAATTGTACGATTTGCCGTTTGAGAAGATGAAACGATCGGCATAATTTCTTAAAATATACTGTTGCAAATTAATAGAACTTACCAATTGGAAATAATCGTCTGGCCATTTTAAGCGTTGACCCAAACTAAAGGTAATTCCATTCATTCTAATTTTTTGCAAGTTCGGGTCTGCTCCCGAAAGCCCGTTTGATTGCAAAGAAGTAAAGGCACTAATACCAAAATTTACCGGTTTTTTACCCCCCAACCAAGGCTCCGAGAAGGAGAAACTATACGATTGGTAAAATTTGCCGTTGGTCTGGCCACGTATACTTAACTTCTGCCCATCGCCTTTAGGGAGTGGTTTCCAGGCTTTTCCATTAAAAATATTACGGGCAGAAAAATTATTAAAGGTTAAGCCCAATGTACCTATGATACGGCCACCGCCAAAACCACCCGATAACTCAATTTGATCAGAGGGTTTTTCCGATACGGTATATTCTATGTCTACAGTACCATCTGCAGGATTAGGAATTGGTTTTACATCTGTTTTTTGCTCATCAAAATTACCCAATTGTGCAATTTCACGAGTAGTTCTTATAACCGCTTCTTTGGAGAATTTTTGTCCCGGCTTGGTACGTATTTCTCTCAAAACCACTCTATCGTTGGTAATGTCGTTTCCTTTTAAACTTACCTTACTAATGGTGTACTGCGGCCCCTCGTAAACTCTAAACTCAATATCTATGGTATCTTGATGGACTTTGGTTTGTACCGGATCTACATTAAAGGTTAAGTAACCATCATTTAAATATAGGGCTGATACATCATCTCCATTGGCACTTCCTGTTAGCTTTTTATTGAGTTTTTCATCGCTAAAAATTTCACCTTTTTTAATAGAAAGCACTTTTTGCAATATATCGGCCGAATATTTAGCATTGCCAGACCAACTCAAATTACCAAAATAGTACTTGGGGCCCTCGTATATAGTTAAGAAAATTTCGATAGACATCGCATCAAACTTGGCAATGGAATCTTGAACCAATCTGGCATCGCGGTATCCTCTCTCTTGCAATTTGGAGATTAGTTTCTCTTTGTCTGATTCAAATTTTTCGGTTGTAAATTTACCAGTACCCAATAATTTATAGAAAGCCTGCTGCCTTGTTTTCTTCAGTAATTTTCGAATCTGAGAATCAGTAAAAACCGTATTACCGGCTATTGAAATATGATGTACTTTTACTTTATTGTGCTTATCAACACGTACTCTTAAAACTACTGAGTTGGCTTCTACCGTATCTTTTTGCTGTTTATAAGCTACTTCGGTATACAAATACCCCTTTTCGGTAAAATGCTTTTTGATGATAGAACTTACAGTATTGTATAAATTATCATTTATAATTTTTCCATTCTTGTCTTTTATTTTTTCTTGGATAGCCTCAATTTCAGATTTTTTTAGTCCTATTAACTCAAACTTACTTACACGTGGACGTTCTACAATTTCGAGTTCAAAAAATATGCTATCTCCACGTATATCCGATATATTCAGTTTTACATCATCCAAAAGACCTTGATCCCATAAGTTTTTTACTGCATTTGCTGTAGCATCGCCAGGTACCAACACTTTTTCGCCAACTGTTAATTTAGAAATGGTTACCAGCACACCTGCATCGAGATATTGTGCACCTTTCACGGTAGTTCCACCTACAATGTATTCTTTTGGTTCTAGATAGCTAACACCGCTTGATGCAGTACGACTTATAGCCGGTTGCTTGGTGCGCCCAAACTGACCAAAAGCCCATAAGCCATTAAACAATAATAAAAGTGTTAAAAGTATGCGATTCATCTGTTGGATTTAAGGTGCTAAATTAGCTTAAACCTTTGTTAAAAATTGTTAAATATTGATTTTTTTACACTATTCACTAATTTTCCCAAATCTACGTTCTCGTTTTTGAAAATCAATAATAGCTTCGTGCAAATCGGAACGACGAAAATCGGGCCATAATTTAGGGGTAAAGTAAAGCTCGGTATAAGCCAATTGCCACATCATAAAATTGCTTAAACGCAGTTCGCCACTGGTACGAATCATCAATTCCGGATCAGGCAAGCCAATCGTAGTTAAATGATTACTCAGCAAGTGTTCAGTTATATCTTCGGGTGCTAATTCGCCAGCTTGTACTTTTTTAGCTACGGTTTTTAAGGCTTCTGTAAGTTCCCAACGTGAGCTGTAACTTAAGGCTAGTGTAAGTGTACATTTCGTATTCGCACTCGTTTTTTCCATCGCTTCCATCAATTCTTGATAGCATGAGTTGGGTAATGATGTTAGATCGCCAATAGCGTGTAGTCGAATTTCATTTTTCATTAATGTAGGTGTTTCTTTAGTAATGGTTTTTACCAATAGCTCCATCAATGCACGTACCTCTTGTTGGGGTCTGTTCCAATTTTCGGTAGAAAAAGCATATAGTGTTAGATATTTTAACCCTAGCTCTACAGCACCCTCAACGGTATCTTTAACTGCTTTTACTCCATTCTGATGCCCAAAAACACGTAATTTACCTTGCTCTTTTGCCCAACGACCATTGCCATCCATTATAATGGCTACGTGTTGTGGTAAATGCTGCAAATCTATTTCTGTTGGAATGGCCATATGTTAAATTAATTGCCTACTAGCGGACATTTTCGGCTTACAAAGGTATAAGTTAAGCTTAAGCCTGCAAACATGTAGGTATCCCTTTTCCTGTAATCGCCACGTTGGCCACCGTTGGGTGCTATACCCGACGGATCTGAAAGTAACTGGCTTAACCCGGTTCGGCTAGATAAATCTGTGGGATAATTCATACTTACATCGTCTAAATAATCGGTATAAGCAGTTCTATAACCAATTTCGGCATTTAGGTTCCAAGAACTCTTCATATTATATTTAACTCCAAGGCCATAGGGTATACTCATGGCCAATGTTTTATAGGGTTTTGTTTGCCCCTCGGTTAAATAATTGTTTAATGCAAAGGTATGTAGTACCCCGCCACTACTTAGATCAACTTTGGGGTTAAATTGAAATGCCCCAACTCCCGTAAACAAAAAAGGAGTAATACGAGTTTGACTAATTCCGGCCAAATAGTACAAAAAATTAAATTCTACTTGTACAGAAAGTTCTGAAAGTGGCGAATAAAATCTCAGTTTACGATTTTGTTGATTTATAGAACTTGATTTTGTATCACTAGCCCAAATAGACCCCTGTACAAAATTGAGCTTTGCCGACCAATACGGATCAAAATTGCGTTTCACTTGCCCTCCAAAAGCCATATTGTTAAACTGGCTAATGCCGTTTGGGTTTAAATCGCCCATATAACCCGAAGCACCCACAAAGCCTCCCACTTCCCAAGTTTGGGCACGTAGTTGGAGTGCACACAGCTGTACTAAAAAAAGAAGTGCAAATCGTTTGCTCATTAATAATTTCGTGAATCAATACCCCAAAGCAATTTATTTCTCAAGGTTTCGAGGTAATTTTCTTGATGTAAACGAATCAAATTTATTTCAAAAGGGGCTTTCTTTACTACTGTTTTTACCGAAGTATCTACTACTACGGTTCTTGAATCGCAAGACAAGCGGTATTTTGAACTCCTCCCTTCGATTTCAAAAGATAATTCGTTGCTATCTGGTAAAACAATAGGACGCACATTTAGGTTATGTGGGGCAATGGGAGTTACCACGATATTGCCAGAACTAGGCATAACAATGGGGCCACCGCAACTTAAGGAATACGCTGTAGAACCAGTTGGCGTAGCTACAATAAGCCCATCGGCCCAGTATGAGTTTAAAAATTCGTTGTTTAAATAGGCATGAATGATAATCATGGCCGACGTATCTCGTTTATGAAACGTAATATCGTTGAGGGCAAAATTATCGGCACCAAATGGATTAAATGCCGATTCTATGCTCAATAGTGATCGCTTATCTAGGGTATATTGTTTTTGCAGCAAGCTTTCTATGGCTTCATCAATCGCATCTTTATTGATACTTGCCAAAAAACCCAAACGACCGAAGTTAATTCCCAAAACAGGAATGTTAGAATCTCTGATGAGGGTAACGGTATCCAACAAAGTACCATCTCCACCCAAGCTAAACATGATATCTACCTTGCCGCTTAAATCGTCTCCTGCCGAAAAAGTATCGGGAGCTTTTGGCAAAGAAACCTGATCTTGAATAAATTCATGAAACTTATCATACACCACTACATCAATTCCTTTTTTAAGCAAAGAATCGAATAAATGTTGTAGAAAGGGAACTACTTGTGTATTAAAACGACGTCCGTAAATTGCAACTTTCATACCTATGCTGTTTTATTGACCTCTGTCATTCTCTAATATTGTATAATAAATGGAAGTACCATATCTAAAGTTCCTCCGATTGTTTAAAACCTAATGTAAGATATACGTATCAGGCATTAAGATTAACTAATAAAATGATTCATTCTTAACGTAAGCGCTAACCTGGTGGTATACCGAATGATATTTGCAGCCATTAGTTGGAGGCAATTCGGGTTAAAAATGAATTTAAATATGCGTTAAACTGTGCCGGATGCTCCATCATGGGG
>JAIPAN010000017.1 GCA_021740025.1 Sphingobacteriaceae bacterium | reverse complement strand
TGTAAATCTTTCTCGATGTAGGTATTGCTCGTAGCAATGTAGGCCTCGGGCTGGTAATAATCGTAGTAGGATACAAAGTAGTTTACCGAGTTTTCAGGAAAAAACTGCTTAAACTCTCCATACAATTGAGCCGCTAAGGTTTTGTTGTGGCTGAGTATTAGCGTGGGTTTTTGAGTTTGCTGAATTACGTTGGCAATAGAAAAGGTTTTGCCCGATCCGGTTACCCCGAGCAGGGTTTGGTAGTGTTCCTGCGCTTGCACTCCTGTTACCAATTGGCGTATAGCCTCGGGCTGATCGCCGGTAGGTTGGTAGGCAGAAGTGAGTTTAAATTCCATCGGCATAAATATACGAAGCCTTGCAGCACATTTGCTGCTTGTAGAATAAATTTGCCTTAGCTTTTCGTTTACAGGCTTTATTTCTGCAGTTTTGTATATGGCTAAACGATACGAACATCTCTTTTTTGATCTCGATCATACCCTTTGGGATTTCGATCGCAACGCTGAAGAAACCCTGCACGAACTCTATCAAACCTATGGCTTAAAAAAAATTGGCTTACCTTCTGCGGAGCAGTTTATTGAAACCTATACACATAACAACCACCAACTTTGGGCCGACTATCATTTGGGTCGTATTAGCAAAGAAGAGTTACGCCACACTCGTTTTAGCAAAACTTTTTTGGATTTGGGTTTGCCTCCCGAATTGGTCCCTCATCAGTTTGAAGACGATTATGTGCGCATTTGCCCTACTAAAACCAATTTATTCCCAGAGGCGCATGAAACGCTGAGTTACTTGCAAGATAAATACGTGATGCACATCATCTCCAACGGATTTAAAGAATCTACCGAGATGAAAATTGAATTAACAGATTTAGCCAAATATTTCGTTAACATTATTATTTCGGAAGATGTGGGAATTAATAAACCCGATCCGGCTATTTTTAAACATGCTGTGACCAGTGCACAAACAGAAGTGCATACCAGTTTAATGATTGGCGATAGTTTAGAAGCCGATGTGCGTGGCGCTTTAACTTTTGGTATGGATGCTATTTATTTTAACCCAGAGCGTAAAGAAAAACCGACAGATATTCCGAAACAAATACATCATTTAAACGAATTAGTGGAGCTTTTATGAGTATAAACCAAACTGCCTCTCGTATAGTACAAGCTACAACTAGGTACGAGGCATTTTTAGCCAGCTTATCTGATACTGATTTTCAACGAAATCCTGCTACTGGGGTGTGGTCATATGCCGAAGTGTATTCTCATATTTTTGAGGCAAACTTAATTTCCTTGCTGGCACTAGAAAAATGTGTAAAAGGTACTGCGGAAAATGATACGAAGCACACTCATCTTGCAGTTTGGCTGATCTTGTTTTTGGGTAAATTTCCTCCCGGAAAAATTAAAGCACCTGCCCCTATTGCGGCCATGGTTAAAAAAATAAACATAAAGGAGGCAAAGCAATTAATACGCAACTTTAACCAACGATTAGAAGAATTGGTCCCCCAGGTTTCCCAAGCTACATCTGGTCAAAAAGCCAAACACCCCCGTTTGGGTTTGTTAGATGCTCAGCAGTGGTTACGATTTATTGAAATTCATACCAAGCACCACGAAAAACAACTGTTGCGTATTAAGAAACAATTAGGCTAAGTTCTCATAAATTTAATCTGCTCTTAACGTTAGGTTAAAGTGCTTATACGTGTTTTGTAAATCATGAGTATAGAAGTCATTTTTACAAGCATTTGTTTACTAGGTATTGTACTATTTTGGTTTGGTCCCTTTGATATTAAGGTTGACGACGATGCGGACGAATGGTATTCTGAAACTTCTACGCGATGAAGAAAAGACCCGTTGATGTAGTAATCATCTCTGACGTACATTTGGGAACCTATGGTTGCCATTCTAAAGAATTACTGAACTACCTAAAATCTATACAACCCAAAACACTGATACTAAACGGTGATATTATTGATATTTGGCAGTTTAAAAAATCGTATTGGCCAGAAAGTCACATGAAAGTGATTCGTCAAATCCTAAAATTTGTTAGCAATGGCGTACCGGTATATTACCTTACAGGAAACCACGACGAGATGCTCCGTAAATTCGATGATTTTAACTTGGGTTCCTTTAGCATCAAAAACAAATTGGTATTTGAATTGGATGGAGAACGTGCTTGGATTTTTCATGGCGATGTGTTTGACGTAACCATGCAATATTCAAAGTGGTTGGCTAAGTTGGGGGCTATTGGCTACGATACACTGATTTTAATCAATAGCTTTGTGAATTGGGTACTTACCTTACTTAAAAGAGAAAAAATGAGCTTTTCTAAAAAGGTGAAAGCTAGTTTTAAAAATGCGGTAAAGTTTATAAATAGTTTTGAGCAAACAGCAGCCGAGTTGGCTATCGAAAAAGGATATCAGTTTGTTATATGTGGTCATATTCATCAACCAGAAATTAGAACCATTACAACCGATAAAGGTTCTGTAACGTATTTAAATTCTGGCGATTGGATAGAAAATTTAACTTCATTAGAGTACCAAAAGGGACAATGGTCTATTTACCAATATAACCCTAAAGAATTTCAAGAAACAGTTCCAGAATTAGAAAATTTGTCTTCTAAGTTAGATGTTCGTATTTTATTAGAACAAATGCGCTTAGATAGTATCTAAGCGCTTAATTTATATTTTGAAAATATTATTTGGGATACAAGGTACAGGAAATGGCCATGTAAGCCGTGCTAGAGAAATTTTACCCTTTCTACAACAATATGGAGAGGTTACAATACTGGTGAGCGGTATTCAAGCCGATGTGCAATTAGGTGCGTCTATTAGGTACCAACTGTATGGCTTTAGTTTCATTTTTGGTAAAAGGGGTGGTGTGGATATTTGGCAAACCATAAAAAAAACCAAACTAATTAGGCTATTACTAGATATAAAGAATCTGCCAGTAAAAAATTACGACTTAGTTATAAACGACTTTGAGCCAGTTAGCGCATGGGCTTGCAAAATTCGAAAAGTACCTTGTATAGCCTTAAGTCATCAGTCTGCTTTTCTATCCTCTAAAACACCAAGACCGTCACAAAAATCTTTTTGGGCCGAACTTATTTTAAAATACTACGCCCCATCCACTGGCCACTTTTCTTTTCATTTCAAATCCTATGATCAGGATATTTACACGCCTGTAATTCGATCCGAAATACGAGAGTTAGAGCCAAAGGACTTGGGCCACATTACGGTATATCTCCCTGCCTATGCCGATGAATTTTTACTGAGCTATTTTGAACAACTACCTGACGTACGTTGGCAAGTTTTTTCAAAACATTGTACCCAAGCCTACCAGCAAAATAACGTTTCTGTAAGGCCAATTAGCAATTTCGGATTTAATCAAAGTTTAGCAAATGCCCATGGTTTAATAACAGGTGGTGGTTTTGAAGGCCCCGCAGAAGCGCTGTATTTAGGCAAAAAATTACTGCTTATTCCGATGAAAAATCAGTACGAACAACAATGCAATGCCGCCGCAGCTACTAAAATGGGTATCCCGGTAATTCAGCGTATAGGCCCCGATTTTGTAGTGCAACTTAAAGCCTGGTTGCAAAAGCCTTTTACGCTTAAGCCAAATTTTCCCGATCAAACAAATCAAATAGTAGCAGACCTCATGAAACGTTTCAGCAAAATATCTTAATATTGCCTTGGTTTTATACAGCCAAAAATGATTAAGCTATTTCGCACTTTTCATCCCTTAAGCGTGTTGCCTCTATTTGGAGTTGCTGTGCTCTTGCATATCTTTAACGGGGCTGGGGCAGATGCTAGCTCAGCTTCCGTCGGAATGGGTGAATTGTACCGCCATCTTTTACTTCCATCAGACAGTACCGCATTGTTGAGTTTTGCAACCAGTAAATGGCTTGGATTTATTCTTTTATTTGCACAAGCACTCTTATTTAATAAGGTTATAAATACTCATAATTTATTAGGAAAACCTAGTTTTTTACCTGGCTTACTTTATATAGTTTGTACGAGTTTTGCCGATACGCTTGGAGGGTTTAGCCCCGTACTTCTTGTAAATTTTGTACTTATTTGGCTGCTAAACCAATTTTTGAGCAGCTACCGCAAACCCGATGCCCGTGACCTGATTTACGATATGGGCTTACTCATTGGCTTGGGTACTATTTTGTATGCACCCTTCATCTTGTTTTTGCTTATAGTATGGGTGGGGCTTTTAATTTTTCGCTCATTTAATTGGCGTGAGTGGGCCATGGCCCTTTTAGGCCTAGCCACAGTTGCTTTTTTCTTAGCCTTCTATTATTATTGGAATGGCCAATTGTCTAACTGGTTAAGCTATTGGCAACTATCACGAACCGCAAATCCGATTAGTAAACTTCCTTCCTTGGTTTTAATGGTAATAGCACTAATTGGTATTTTGGGTTTAATTCAGTTACGTGCAAATTTTTTTAGAAGCATTGTGCACATTCGTAAATCCTTTCAATTGCTCTCCGCATTATTTGGCGTAGTTATTTTGTCGTCGGTATTGGCCTATGGCATTCAATTAAATCATTATGTTTTGGCAACTGTGCCTCTTTCTGTCTTACTATCCTATTATTTTATGCATGCACAAAAAGCTTGGTTATACGAGTCGCTCTTTACATTGCTATTGGCTAGTATGCTATATTTTCAATGACTATAAAATTTAACGCTTTTTAACAGCTTTCTGCTTCCAAATTCCTTTAAATTAAATAGATTTGTAATATGAAATTTGGCGTTGTTACATTCCCCGGCTCTAATTGTGATCAAGATATTATTGATGTGCTTAGTAAAATTATGGGCCAGCCCGTTGAAAACTTATGGCATAAAAATCAGCAGCTTAAAGGAGCGGATATGATTATTCTTCCTGGTGGATTTTCTTATGGAGATTATCTTCGCTCGGGAGCCATAGCTCGTTTTTCGCCCGTAATGCAAGAAGTTATTCAATTTGCTAAAAAAGGCGGTTATGTTTTGGGCATTTGCAATGGATTTCAAATTTTAACCGAGGCCGGTTTGGTACCCGGTGCCCTCTTGCATAATGAGAACCGAAAGTTCATTTGCCGAAATATTTATTTAAAACCTGCCAGCACAAATAGCTTACTTACATCACAACTCGACCCCAATAAAGCATTAAAAATTCCGATTGCACACGGCGAAGGGAATTATTTTGCCCGCCCCGATGTAATCAAATCTATTGAAGACCAAGATCAAGTATTGTTTCGCTATTGCGATGAATTTGGGAACGTAACGCCAGAATCTAATCCGAACGGCTCTATGAACAACATAGCTGGCGTATGCAATGCCGAGCGCAATGTGTTTGGCATGATGCCTCACCCCGAAAGGGCAGCAGATCCTATTTTGGGCAACCAAGATGGGGTGGCTATTTTCGAATCGATTCTAAAATCGGTACTAGTTTAATCATGTTTCACCTTGTTATTGATATTGGGAATTCTTCCCAAAAACTCGCTGTTTTTGAACAACATAACTTGGTGCATACTGAACTTACCACGTCGCTCAATACTCAAAAACTAGCACAGCTTTTAGCGCAATATCCATGTTCTCATAGCATCATTTCTTCGGTTAAACAAGAAGTAACATCACTAGAAAAGTACCTGGCTGCGCAAACAACACACATCCGATTTACTGCAGATACACCCAATCCTATACATAACCAATACCAAAGCCCCGAAACACTAGGTTTAGATCGTTTAGCAGTCATGGTAGCTGTTTCTGCACTTTTTCCCAAACAAAACACCTTGGTAATAGATGCAGGAACTTGCATTACTTACGATATGCTTGATGCCCAAGCCAATTATTTTGGTGGCAGTATTAGCCCTGGCATACAGATGCGCTTTAGAGCCTTACATGAATTTACCAACAGGCTACCTTTGGTGTCTTTTTCTCTAGAATTCATAGATTTGGTAGGCATTGATACTCCGACAGCTATGCAATCGGGTGTAATAAACGGCCTAATAGCCGAAGTAAATTGTATCATCACCCAATATCAACATAAACACGCCCAACTAAATGTGGTGTTCTGTGGTGGCGACGCTAATTTTTTTGATAGTCGGCTTAAAAATAGCATCTTTGCTAGCAATAGTTCATGTATACCCCACTTGGTTCTAATCGGGTTAAATGAAATTATCCATCATCAATATGCGTAAAAAAATCACATATCTTATATTTTTTTTAGTTGGCTTTGTGGGAAGTCTAAAAGCCCAAAATACTACTAATTCACCATACAGCCAATTTGGTATTGGCGATATTAGGCCGATGCTTGTGCCTCAGCAAATAGGCATGGGAGGCATTGCCCTTGGCTTGCGTAAAACAGGTGGCTATAGTATGATTAATGTTGCTAATCCAGCGGCTTATAGTAGTATAAACCTTACTACTATGGATATGGGTGCATCGCTTGATATAAGAACCTTAAGCAAAGCAGGTACGTCAGAAAAAATTACCAATGGAACTCTAGGACATTTTTTAGTGGGCATTCCAGTTCATAAGCGTTCTGCTTTAAGTTTTGGATTGATGCCATTTAGTGATCTTGGTTATCAATATCGTATGCATACACAGGTTGATACTTTCAAAGTAGATTATTTATACAGTGGTGAGGGTGGTTTGTCAAAAGCACATTTGGGTTATGGTTATCAATTTGGCAAAAAACTAAGCGTAGGATTTAATTTATCTTATATTTTCGGAAATCTGAAAGTACGTCAATCTGCAGAATTTCCTGAAGATCCGTATGCATTGGCCACTCGTACCCAATCAGACAAAAGTTTAGGTGGGCTTAATTTTCAATATGGTGTGCAATACACGTTTAATCCGGCTGCTAAATCTATTATTACGCTAGGTTATTCGGGTACAGCTAGTTCACGTATCAATTCTTCGGGCTCTATAACCAATTATCGGTATCGCTACGATGCGGTTGCACAAACTGAATCAGAGCCATTGGATACGCTGTATTACAACCCCGCTGCCGAGTCTAAAATTAATCTACCTATAAAACAAGCAGTGGGTATCAGTATTTCCCGCCCAGATCATTGGACTGTGGGTGCCGATTTTACGTATACCAAATGGTCGGGTTTAACAGATGGCGGCATCAATGTAGGTTTAAATGATGCATATAGCGTATCGTTGGGTGGCCAATATACGCCAGACATTACGGCCGTATCTAACTATTTTAAATTAATAGATTACAGTTTGGGTTTTAGATTCGATAAAACCTACATCAATATAAAGAATACACCAATAAACCAATATGCCCTAAGTTTTGGCATGGGCTTACCCTTGCCGGCTAATAGAAGCACCTTTTATAAAATTAACTTAGCCGGTGAGTTAGGCAAGCGTGGTAGCATTAACAATGGTTTAGTAAAAGAAAATTACCTCACCTTACATTTGGGTTTTGTAATTAACGATAGATGGTTTATTAAAACCAAATACGATTAATCTCCATCAATCATGCGCACTCAGTTTGTTTATATAAGTGCTGTATGTAGCCTGCTACTTTTTTTGCTTTCCTGCGAAAATAACCTAAAAGATGTAGAGCGGGTTGCCGCTAAACCTAGTACTATTCCGGTAGATAAATCCACGGGGGTTGAGCTTATTTTTAGCGAAGGCGCAACTGTAAAAGCCAAATTACTTACACCAGAGTTGTTGTATTTCCACACAGCAAAGCCTTATTATGAGATGAAAAAGGGCTTAACCATCATCTTTTTAGATTTAAAGCAGCAGGAAAGTAGCCGGGTAGTAGCCGATTACGGCATGCGTAAAGATTTTGACAAAACAATTGAATTGCGTCGAAATGTAGTAGTTACTTCGCATGATGGTAAAACATTTAAATCGGAAGAGTTAATTTGGGATGAAAATGCCCGACGTTTTTATTCCACTAAAATGGTAGCTATTCAAACGGCTACACAACTCATCTACGGTACCCGTTTTTGGGCTAACGAAGATTTCTCGTATTATGAAATTGATCAATCAACCGGAAATTTTGATATTGGTAAACAACAAGGATTTTAATCTGTAAATGCGCATACTTTAGGTAAATTTTTCTAAAAATTGTATCTTGCCGCTTCTTTACAAAAAACAAAAATTGAACATATGGGAATTATGGGTTTCCTGCGTAATAAAGCAGGTATTATTATTGTCGGTGTAATTGGCTTATCTATTGTAGCCTTTTTAGTTAGTGATGCTATCCGTCTAGGTAGTCCGTTTTGGAATGCTAATAACAACATAGTTGGTGAGGTTTCTGGTGAAAAAATTAACATTCAAGATTTTAGCGCTAAAGTTGAGCAAAATAGTGCAAATACTAAACAACAAATGGGTGGAGCGCCGTTAAACTCACAAATGTTGGCCTACGTTGTGGATAATACATGGAATCAAACGATATCGGATATGTTGCTATCTAAAGAAATTACACGCTTGGGTTTAGAAGTTGGGAAAATTGAACTCAATGATATGCTTAGTGGCAAAACCCCGCACCCACAAGTTATACAAGCATTTGGAGACCCTGCAACAGGAAAACTTAACCTTGAGCAATTGAATGCGTTTTTATCTAACATTGAGAAACCGGAAAATGTTAGCATGAAAGAACAATGGGGCAATTTTTTAATTAGTATTACCCAAGATCGATTGAGCCAAAAATACACCAGTTTAATTAAAAACAGTATGTACGTAACCAATCTAGAGGCTCAAAACGAATATAATTTACGCAACAAACTAGTAAATTTTTCATATGTCGGTCTGCCGTACAACAATATCCCAGACCAACAAATTAAATTAACAGATGAAGATTACGAAACGTATTATAAAGAAAACAAGTATCGATTTAATAATCCTGAAGAAGTTCGCACCTTAGAATATGTAGTTTTTGATGCTAGTCCTACATCAACAGATTCTGCAGAAATATCTGCCAAAATAACAAAATTGTCTAACGATTTTAGGGTAAGTGCCAACGATTCACTTTTTGTTTCCATTAATTCAGATACAAAATCACCCATTGCCTATGTACGAGAAGGGCAGCTTGATCCAGAACTCAATGTCTTGGTTTTTGCTGCTTCAAAAGGTGCATTAGTTGGGCCAGTTTTTAGTAATAATGCCTACAAATTAGCTAAAATTTTAGATGTTAGATTGAGTCCCGATTCGGTAACGGCTAGTCATATACTAATCAACCCTACTACCGAGGGTGGGCTAGATAAAGCTAAGGCCAAAGCAGATTCTATTAAAAAATTAATTCAAGGCGGTGCTAGTTTTAGTGTTTTAGCTGCAAAATACGGTACAGATGGATCTAAAGACAAAGGCGGTAGCTTGGGAACCTTTGCTAGAGGTACAATGATTCCGGCTTTTGAAGAGGCAGTATTTAATGGTAAAACAGGAGATTTAAAGGTAATTACTACTCAATTCGGTGTTCATATTATTAAAGTTAATGCACAAAAAGGGTCTTCTAAAGTGGTTAAGGTTGCAGTAGTAGATAAAGCAATAGCTACTAGCAGCAAAACCCAACAATTAGCCTATGGCAAAGCCACCGATTTTTTAAGTAAGGCTTCTAATGAAAAATCTTTTGATGCACTCACTGCTAAAGCCAATTTTAAAAAACAAGTTGTACCAGATATAACGGCTAATCAAGGTAGTATTATGGGATTAGATAATCCCCGTGAAATAATTAGGTGGGCTTTTGCTGCAAAAGAAGGAGATGTATCCGATAGAATATTTGAATTAAACAATCAATTTGTGATAGCCAAATTAGCGACCATCAAGTATAAAGGTATTTTACCTCTTTCACAGCTTAAACCTCAATTAAAAGAATTGGTTTTAACAGATGTAAAGGCAAAAAAATTAGCCGAAAAATTAACTACCGAATTGGAAAAGAATAATTCTTTGCCCCAAATAAGTAAAAAACTTAATAGTCCGGTAGTGGCTATACAAAATGTAGTTTTGGCAAATCCTATTATCCCAGGTATAGGTCAAGAAAATAAATTAGTAGGTTCAATATTTGGCTCACAACCCGGTAAAGTATCTAAAGCTATTATTGGCGAAAATGCTGTTTATGCATTTACTGTCTCAGGTTTTATTAATCCGGCACCGTTGGTAAATACCTTCAAACAAAAACAACAAATTGCACAGTATTTACTTCAAAGAAGTTCTTCTGATGCATTTAAAGCACTAAAAACAAGTGCTAATATTAAAGATAATAGAGTAAAGTTCTTTTAAGCACCTTATTTCTTAACTTTGTATCCGGAGCCGATTCGTTCACTCCGGATTTTTTTTAAGCATAGGTATGGACATCCAAGTAAATTTTACGAATAAAGTGGCCGAAAGCTCCTTGATCAGCTTGGATTTAGCAAGCTATTATCCGCCGGGCGAACGGGTGCTTTTCGATATTAAAGATCAGCTTTTTCAGGGGCTTATGCTTCGCGAAAA
The DNA here is from genome assembly GCA_021740025.1 of Sphingobacteriaceae bacterium. The sequence continues at coordinate 245 of JAIPAN010000017.1, read as the reverse complement.
AGATTTCAGAGAATTTGTAAAAACCCACGATTGGAGTTTGTACGCCAATAAACACGTAGCAGTATATTGTTCTACCGATGCCATTGTGCCTACCTGGGCCTACATGTTGGTAGCCAGCAAGCTTAGCTCTTTTGCCCAAACCATAGTTTTTGGCGATTTAGCCACTCTAGAACTTACACTTTTTGATAGAGCATTGGCAGCCATATCCATTGAAAACTACCGCGATCAACGCATCGTGGTAAAAG
>JAIPAN010000016.1 GCA_021740025.1 Sphingobacteriaceae bacterium | reverse complement strand
TTAAAGATTCGGGTTCTTTTTTACCCGGCCACGGCGGACTTTTAGACCGCTTTGATAGTCTCATTTTTGCCGCACCCCTAGTATATGTTTATCTCACTTATTTTATTGGCTAATACACCATGGAAGACGAAAACGAATTTACCGAACCCGAAATCGTTCCCGATAAATCCGTTTGGCGCTTTGCTATTTCCATGGGCATGCTGGTGCTTTTATTAGCATTACTCAATATTTTTTTAGAAGATATTCGTCATTTAATTAGCCACCAGCCCAAGGTGGTGCAGCCCACAACCTCTGTGGCCCCACAGCCTCTTGAAAAGGCAGCCACACTCAACGAAGAGGAAGTAAAAATTGCCCTAACTAAATTTATAGAAGCATTTTATGTAGATCAAAAGAAAGGTTATTTCGATCCACCCAGCTATTTTACCACCATTACCGATACCTATTATAATTACCATCACTTAACACACCAGCAACTCAAACAACTAAACCAAGAGCGCCGGGCGGCATACCAAAAACAAACACTCACTTGGCTGGTAAACACCCTTAATGTTGTCCGCCGTAGCGATACCCTGGTGGCAACTTATTGGACCAAGCAGAGCTATATTAGGGCTAGTGAATTGGTACAGGTTAATGCCGATATCTTATTAGAGCTAAAATTAACCAAGGATGGTAAAATATGTTCTTTGAAAGAACTAGATGTAGTAAATTTAAGCAGTACTCCGCTAGGGGGAACTCTCACCAGAGCCACACAAACAGTAAAGCAAGAACCAGCACTAAAACCAACAGATACTGCACCAAAAATAAATCAGGAGGCTAGCATATATGATCCAGGTTCTTTGGATACGCCACCGCAGTATAAGGGCGGGCAAAAAAAATTACTTCGTTTTTTAAATAGAACCCTTCGCTATCCGGCTAGTGCAGCAGAACAAGGTGTAGAGGGCAAGGTTTTCGTATATTTTGTGGTGGAAGCCAATGGGGTTCTCAGTAATTTTAAGGTATTGCGTGGTGTTGGTGCAGGTTGCGACGAAGAAGCGCTTCGGGTAGTACGCGTATTACCACCTTGGCAAGCGGGCACACTAAACGGTCTCGAAGTTCGAAGCTCTTACGTACTCCCCATTACGTTTATGTTGGGCAACTAGCCCAGCAACTCATTAAGTAAATAAATAGCTTGTTTCAGGTCATTTACGCCCTCAAAGGCAATTCTAAGTACACCCTTCACCTCTTTTAGGTTACAGGCCCCTGGCTTGATTTGTACAAAAGCCAATACTTTTCCAAAAGCTTCCGATTCAAAATACGGCGATTGTTGGTTGCTTACAAAATAACCACGCAATACATTTTTTTTCAGCGATATTTTTTCAAAACCAATGTGTTTACCCAGCCACTGTAAGCGCAGGGTATTGGCCAATTCTTTCACTGAATCTGGCAAAGGTCCAAATCGGTCGATAAGGCCCTGTTCAAAAGCCAGTAAATCGGCCTCTGTTTGTAGAGTAGAAAGCGTACTGTATAAATTATAGCGCTCGGCAATGCTGGTTACATATTCATCGGGAATGAGCACCTCTAAATCGGTATCAACCTGTGTAAAGGAAATAAAGTCACGCTCTTTTTCTTCTTCAAAAAGGCCCTTAAATTCTTCTTCTTTTAATTCTTGAATGGCTTCATCTAAAATTTTGTGATACATTTCAAAGCCAATTTCGGCTATAAAGCCACTTTGCTCAGCTCCTAAAAGGTTTCCGCTTCCGCGAATATCTAAATCACGCATGGCTACATTAAAACCACTTCCCAATTCCGAAAACTCTTCAATGGCGCTTAATCGTTTGCGGGCTTCGCCGGTTAGGGTAGAAAGCGGCGGGCTCAATAAATAACAAAAAGCTTTTTTATTCGACCGCCCCACACGACCACGCATTTGATGTAAATCGCTTAAGCCAAACATGTGCGCATGGTTAATAATAATGGTATTTGCGTTTGCTATATCCAACCCAGCCTCAATAATGGTGGTGGCTACCAACACATCGGTCTCGGCGTTTACAAATTTGAGCATCACATCTTCTAGTGCATCGCCTTCCAGTTGACCATGGGCAATACCAATTTTAGCCGTCGGTACCAGTTTTTGAATCAGTCCACCAAGCTGGGCTAAATCTTGCACCCGATTGTGAATAAAAAACACCTGCCCACCACGAGCCAATTCAAATTCTACCGCTTCTTGAATGAGGGTTTCGTTAAACACATGCAATTCGGTTTGTACGGGTTGCCTATTGGGCGGTGGCGTGCTAATAATGCTCAAATCTCTGGCACCCATTAAGGAAAAGTGCAACGTTCTGGGTATAGGCGTAGCGGTGAGGGTAAGGGTATCCACATTTACCCTAAACTGCTTCAGTTTTTCTTTTACTCCTACACCAAATTTTTGTTCCTCATCAATAATTAACAAGCCCAGGTCTTTAAATTTCACATCTTTACTCACCAAGCGGTGGGTACCAATTATGATATCTACTTTACCATCGGCTAGTTTTTGTAAGGTTTCTTTTATTTGTGCCGATGTTTTGAAACGATTGATATAATCAACTGTGCAGGGGAATTCACCCAACCGTGCAACAAAGGTTTTAAAGTGCTGAAGCGCCAAAATGGTGGTGGGCACCAACACAGCCACCTGCTTCCCGTCGGTAACTGCTTTAAACGCCGCCCGAATGGCAATTTCTGTTTTCCCGAAGCCTACATCGCCACAAATTAAGCGATCCATCGGGTGTGGAGCCTCCATGTCTTTCTTTACATCGGCAGTAGCCTTTTCTTGGTCCGGAGTATCTTCATAAATAAACGAAGCCTCTAATTCGGTTTGCAAATAGGTGTCGGGCCTAAAGGCGTTTCCCTCTTTGGTTTTGCGCTGGGCATAGAGTTTAATAAGATCGCGGGCAATGTCTTTTACTCGTTTTTTGGTCGATTTTTTAAGTTTATCCCAAGTATCGGTACCCAATTTGTTCAGCTTGGGTATTGCACCTTCTTTGCCCGAAAACTTAGCAATGCGGTTTAGCGAATTGATGTTTACATAAAGCAAATCGTTGTCGGCGTAAACCAAGCGAATCATTTCTTGTGTTTTGCCATTTACTTCAACCTTTTCTAGACCGGCATATTTACCAACCCCGTGGTCTATGTGCGTAATAAAATCGCCGGGTTTTAAATCGCGTAATTCTTTTAGGGTTAAAGCTTGTGAGCGTACATATGCTTTTTTGGTTTGGTATTTATAATAGCGATCGAAAATTTGATGATCGGTATAACAGGCCAACTTTTGGTCGCGATCTACAAAACCCTCTCGTAATGAAAGGTGTATGGGTGTAAATTTCACCGCTTTATCCAAATCTTCGAAAATGCTATATAGGCGCTCCGATTGTTTGGCCGAATCGGTAAAAATATAGTTTTCTATATGCTCCGCTTCGTTCTTTTTTAAGTTGTGAATGAGCAGGCTAAAATCTTTATTAAAAGAGGGTTGTGGGCTAAATTCGAATGAAAATGAATGATCTGATTTGTAAAAAAACTGTTTACCAAATTCTACAATCGTAAAATCTTGCAATTGGCTTGCCAACATTTTCTCGTCTAACAACTGCTGGTTAGGATTCAGCCACTCAGGGTTTTGGTTTTTATCGGCCTCGGGTATGGCTTCCCACAACTCTTTGCTCTTTTTGTAGCCATTTTTAACCACATCGAGGGTCATTTGTGCATCTTTTATCCACACCACACAATCGGCACCCAAATATTCTAAGAGCGATATTTTTTCATCGCTTAAAAATTTAGCTCGAACGTTTGGTACAATCGTAATGTGTTTAAACTTAGCTACCGATAGTTGATCTTCGATTTCAAAATCGCGGATACTCTCAATGGTGTCTCCGAAAAATTCAATGCGGTAAGGCCGAAAATGTGAAAAAGAAAAAATATCAACAATGCCGCCACGAACCGCAAATTGCCCCGGTGTATACACAAAATCTACCCGATCGAATTCGTAGTCTGTTAAAAAGTCGGCAATAAATTCAATATCTAGCTTGGCGCCTTCCGAAATCTCGAGGGTGTTTTTTTCTAAAGAGTTTCGGTTGATGACCTTTTCGCTTAGGGCTTCGGGATAGGTTACTACTAAACGTGCGGCGGTGTCTTTATTTTTTAGTTCGTTTAATACTTCGGCCCGTTGCAACACCATGCTATTATCGGGCTGTGTAAAATCGAAGGCTTTGCGGCAGGAGGCTGGGAAAAAGAGGACTTCCTTGCCTAATATATTTTCTAGATCGTTTAAAAAATAAGCGGCCTCTTCTCTATCTGGTAGTACAAAAAGGGTGGTTTTTTGCTGCAATAAGAACAAAGCTATCGCCAGCACCGCATCACTCGATCCGATGAGACCCCTAAGCTGTACCCGTGGGTGTTTGGCCGAATGTAGCGCTGTAGCCAATTCGTTTACCCGTGAGTTGGCTTGGTACCGTAGTAGTAGTTCCCTAATTGTCACCAATCCTAATTTCGCTGCAAATATAGCACCTGTACCCCAAAATAATAGGAATGGTGTTTGTATATTTAATTTGTGAAAAAACGCTTACCCCCTTTTGAGCTTTTTATTTGGATAACAGCCCTGAGTCTATTAGCCTGTAGTACGCCCGGAGCAAGCCATTTTACACTTTGTCCTCTGGCAAATTTAGGGATTACTTTGTGCCCAGGTTGTGGACTTGGGCGGGCAATAACCCATGTTTTTCACGGAGAAATTAAACAAGCATTGGCCCTACATTGGTTTGTGTTTCCGGCTTTAGCTGTTTTGCTTTTTAGAATAGCCCAGCTTTCCAAGCAATTTATTTTATCTTTAAAAAACTAAATCCTCTAGTATGAATCAACAATTTTTTATGCAACTGAAGGGAATTACCCCCGCAGAATATCAGTTTTTAGAGCAATTAACCAAAAGCATGTCCGAGGGACAGTTGAAAACCTTTACCATGTTTTATACAGGGAAAAGAAAAGATCCCCAAGATATTTTATTGTTCACCCTTTTGGGCTTGGTGGTGGTTGCCGGTGTGCAGCGTTTTGTTGTCGGACAAATAGGCATGGGCCTTTTGTATCTCTTCACTGGCGGTCTTTGTCTCATTGGTACCATCGTCGATTTGGTAAACCATAAATCAATTGCCCAAGAATACAATCAAAAAGTAGCTATGGAAGCTGCCCAAATGAGTAGAATGGGTGCCTAGTAAGAAATGAAGTTACAAGAACTCTGTACTTACTTAGAGTCGCTGGCGCCATTGGCTTACCAAGAGCCATATGACAATTCTGGCTTGCTTTTTGGAAACCCCGATACAACTATTCGTGGTGCAGTAATTTCTTTAGACTGTACCGAAGAAGTGGTAGATGAAGCCATTAAAAAGGGTTGCAATCTGGTTATTTCACACCACCCGCTAGTTTTTAAGGGACTAAAGCGCTTTACCGGATCTAGTTATGTAGATCGCACATTGATTAAAGCCATAAAAAACGATGTGGCTATTTACGCCATTCACACCAACTTAGATAACGTAGCAGCCGGTGTAAACAAGGCCCTTGCTGATAAAATTGGTCTCCACAATTTGCGCATATTGGCGCTAAAGAGTGGAATTTTAAAAAAACTAGTTACCCTATGTCCAACCCAACATGCCGATGCGGTGAGAGCTGCTTTGTTTAACGCCGGTGCGGGCCAAATTGGACACTATGCCCAGTGCAGTTTTAATGTGGCCGGAGAGGGAACCTTTACCCCACAAGAGGGAGCCAATCCCTTTGTGGGTAGTATTGGCATTCCACAAACCGAAGCTGAGCTGCGTATAGAGGTATTGTATCCCGAACACCTTGAAAAAACGGTTTTATCTGCATTGAAAGCGGCTCACCCCTACGAAGAGGTGGCTTATTTTCTGCAAACACTTAGCAATAGCCACCAAGAAATTGGTTCGGGTATGATTGGAGAGTTGCCCGAATCACAAGATGCGCTTGCTGTTTTGCACCACATAAAATCACAATTGGGCGTACCGGTAATACGGCATACTCAATTATTGGAAAAGAAAATTAAAAAAATAGCCATTTGTGGTGGTTCGGGAAGTTTCTTGCTACCCAATGCCTTAGCAGCTGGCGCCGATATGTTTGTAACGGCCGACTATAAATACCACGAATTTTTTGATGCCGATAAGCAGCTAATTATTGCCGACGTGGGACACTTTGAAAGTGAACAGTTTACGCAAATGCTTTTGTTTGAAACTATTACTAAAAATTTTCCTAACTTTGCACTCCATTTAACAGAACAAGTTACAAACCCCATCAAGTATTTAATTTAATGGAAAAAACAGTAGAACAAAAATTGCAAGCACTATACGAGTTGCAATCTATCCATACTCAAATTGATAAAATCCGCCAAATTCGCGGTGAATTACCTGTTGAAGTAGCCGATTTAGAGGATGATGTTGCAGGTTTAGAAACCCGTATCCAAAAAATAAAAACAGATTTGGATGATTTGGAAGATGCGATTGTTACCCGCAAAAACACCATTAAAGAAGCCGGTGCTGCTATTAAAAAGTACGAGGCTCAATTAAACGAAGTAAAAAATAACCGCGAATACGAAGCTATTTCAAAAGAAGTAGAAATTCAAGGCTTAGATATTCAGGTATCTGAAAAGAAAATTAAAGAGTTTGGTTTTGATATTGTTACCAAAACCGAGGTGTACGAAAAAGCTTTAGCCGATTTAGATGGTCGTAAAAAAGATTTAGAAATCAAACAAGCGGAATTATCTGTAATTACATCTGAAACTCAAAAAGAGGAAGAAGATTTGAGCAATAAAGCTGCTAAAGCAGAAACTCAAATTGAAGAGCGCTTATTATTTGCTTACCACCGTTTACGCGGAAACGCCAAAAATGGTTTAGCAGTAGTAACCATTCAGCGTGATTCTTGTTCAGGTTGTTTCAACCAAATTCCACCTCAACGCCAGTCGGATATTCGCCAACACAAGAAAATAATTGTTTGCGAACATTGCGGACGTATTTTGGTTGATGAAGCCATTGCCGGAATTAAAGAAGAAGCATAAAAATTGATAGTATATAAAAAAAGCGATCCGAAAGGGTCGCTTTTTTTGTTTGTAGTGCTGGTGTTTTAGAATTTATACACCACCGCATTGATATTCATACCGGCACCTACCGAGGCAAACACTACCGTATCACCCTCGTTTAGTTCGTGGGTTTCCATATTGTTTCTGAGTATTAAATCGAGCATGGTAGGAATGGTGGCTACCGAGCTATTGCCTAGTGTGGCAATGGTCATCGGGATGGTACCTTCTGGCATATCGGTACGGTTATACAATTTAAACAATCGCTTGGCAATAGCTTCGTCCATTTTACCATTGGCTTGGTGTACCAATACTTTTTTAATATCCGAAATATCGAAACCTGCCCTATCAATGGCTTCTTTAATAACCAGTGGCACGTTGGTTAAGGCATATTCGTAAATCTTCCGGCCATCCATTTTAATGTACAGCTCATTGCTTTGAGCATCGGGGTTGCACGATGGCCCACAATACAAGTAATACGCTTCTTTAAATGTATGAGATTGTGTTTTATGTGCAATAATGCCCGCTGTAGAATTACTTTGCGCTTCTAAAATAGTAGCCCCAGCCCCATCGGCAAAAATCATGCTATCTCTATCAAAGGGGTCGTTTACTCGAGAGAGAGTTTCACAGCCTACCACCAATATGCGCTTGGCATCGCCCGATTTTAAGAAATAATCGGCTTGAATAATTCCCTGTACCCAGCCTGGGCAACCAAAGGGTAAATCGTAAGCCACACAGTCTGGGTTTTCTATACCCAAATGGTGTTTTATTTTGGCGGCAATGCTGGGCATAATTTGCACGTGTGTATCGCCAGCTTTTACATCGCCAAAGTTGTGTGCTGCAATAATATAATCTAATGTTTCTGGATCTATTTTTGCATTTTCAATCGCTTCTTTTGCGGCTAAATACCCCAAATCAGAAGCCATCTGATCGTCGTTGGCATAACGGCGTTCCTCTATTTCGGTAATGTCTCTAAATTTCGATATAATCTCGGCATTGTCTCGTTCAATGGCCTCACCTGTTTTTTCAAAAAACTTATTTTTCAAAAAAGCATCGTTTTTTACCACTCGGCTAGGCAGGTAGTTACCCGTGCCAATAATTACAGATTTGATAGTACTCATTGGGTCTTTTTTAATACATAGTGGCCCTTTGTACGGGTCCACCGCTAAACAAACCTACTATTCTCTACACGTTAAAACAAACTAGTTTATGAGAAAGTGATTTTTATGGGCGATCCGCATGGAGTTAAAAAAAGCCTAGGGGTGCTTTTAAACTTATTTTTGGCTATCGTCTATTAAAAAAACAAACAACTCTTTTGGTCCGTGTGCTCCTAACACTAAGGTCTTCTCAATATCGGCGGTTCTGCTGGGTCCGGTAATGGTAGATACCATACTCGGCAGGGAGTTGCCACATTGTTTTTTGAGATGGGTAAAGCCATCTTTTAAATCGAGTACCAATTGAGAGGTATAGGCTAGCACAATGTGCGTATCGGGATAAATACTCAACCTACGTCCGGCTGCCGTTCGATTGCTTACTAAGATACTCCCATTGCGGGCAATTAGCGCTTCGCAAAGGGTTAGTCCAACTTCGGCGTTTAAAAAATCGGTATCGCTGCTATAAAACGGGTATTCGTAAGTGTTCAGAATTTCTTGTAGTGCCGGTTCCCAGCAATACATTTTACGCCATTTCTTTTCTTCGGCCAATTCTAAAAGCGTTTCTATAAACTGAATTTCGTTTTCGCAGTATAGAAAAGAACCAGCTACAGCCGTAAACTGTTCGGCAAACAAAACCTCTAAAAAATCGTCGGCTTTGGGATACAACGGAGCCTCTTCCAAATTCGGATAGGGGTTGTCTCGTTTATCCAGCAAGGCCTTGCGGATTTTTTTGAGCATTTTCTCTTTCGCCGTAGATTCTTTCATGTAACTGGAGTAAAGCAGCGCTTAATCTTGTGAAGAACGATTTTCTGGCAAATCGGCATTGTGGTCTATCATACCCTCGTTTTCGGCACCTTTTTTCTTCCGAGTTTTCTTAACAGGAGCTTTATCTGTTCCGTTTACAAATTCATCGTAGGTGGTGCGGGTTTCAAAGGGACGTTTTCCTAAAATTTCTTCTAAATCCGATTGAAACAAAATCTCTTTTTCTAACAGCTTTTGTGCTAATTTTTCTAATCCCTCTCGTTTTTCGGTGAGTAAATCTTTCGTCTTTTTATATACCGACGCAATTAAGCCACGCACTTCGTTGTCAATTAGCTCCGAGGTTTTTTCGGAGTAAGGCTTATTAAATTGGTATTCGCCCTGGTTATCGTTAAAAGACACGTTACCCACTTTTTCATTCATGCCATAAATGGTTACCATAGCATATGATAGTTTGGTGATACGCTCCAAATCGTTTTGCGCACCGGTAGATATTTTACCAAACACTAAATCTTCGGCTACCCGGCCACCCATGGTCATACACATGCCATCGGTTAATTGCTCGGTAGTGTATAAAAACTGCTCTTTGGGCAAGTATTGCGCATAACCCAACGCAGCTACTCCACGAGGAACAATGGATACTTTTACCAGCGGATCGGCATGTTCTAAGAACCAGCCTGCAATAGCATGGCCGGCTTCGTGGTAAGCAACAATGCGTTTTTCTTCGGGAGAGATGATTTTGTTTTTCTTTTCCAATCCACCAATTACACGGTCAATTGCATCCTGAAAATCTTGCATATCTACCGCTTGTTTATCTTGTCGGGCAGCAATTAGGGCCGCCTCGTTGCACACGTTGGCAATTTCTGCTCCTGCAAAACCCGGGGTTTGTGCCGATAATTTTTTGGCATCTACACCTTCGGCAAGTTTTATTGGTTTTAAGTGAACTTTAAAAATTTGTTCGCGACCCAGCAAATCGGGTTTATCGATAGAAATTTGTCTATCAAAACGGCCTGGGCGCAGTAGGGCGCTATCCAATACATCGGGGCGGTTGGTGGCCGCTAAAATAATTATGCCCGAATCGGTACCAAAACCATCCATTTCAACCAATAATTGGTTTAGAGTGTTTTCACGTTCGTCGTTACCACCCATCATGCTGTTTTTTCCACGAGCACGACCAATGGCATCAATCTCATCAATAAAAATAATACAAGGTGCTTTGTCTTTGGCTTGTTTAAATAAATCGCGAACACGGGATGCGCCAACGCCCACAAACATTTCTACAAAATCGGAACCCGATAGGGAGAAAAACGGAACTTGCGCCTCTCCGGCAACAGCCTTAGCCATGAGGGTTTTACCGGTACCCGGCGAACCCACTAGTAAAGCGCCCTTCGGAATTTTACCTCCCAAATTGGTGTATTTACCCGGATTTTTGAGGAAATCAACAATTTCCATTACCTCTTGTTTGGCTTCTTCTAGTCCGGCAACGTCATTAAAAGTTACATTTACCTGCGATTCTTTATCAAACAGGGTTGCTTTAGATTTTCCGATATTGAAAATCTGACCACCACCACCGCCTGCGCCGCCACCCATTTTGCGCATAATAAATAACCAAATAGCCACAAAAAGCAGAATGGGAACTACAATGGTCATAAACCAACCCGCCCATGGACTTTCTCTGGTTTCAAAAATTAGTGGAGTACGCTGTTCTGCTGGAAGATCTTTCTCGGCCTCTCTTAATTTTGCCTGTAGTGCCTGATCAGAACCCTCGGTAAAATAAAATTGTGGGCCAATATTGGGTGTTCCCAGAGAATTTT
>JAIPAN010000015.1 GCA_021740025.1 Sphingobacteriaceae bacterium | reverse complement strand
TAAAATAGCTTTTAGGGTCATTTTTTCGATTACCCTTGCATATACCCATTATTTTTAATTGCTCAACAGCACTGCTTATAGATGCATCGGGCTGAATTAACCAGTTTACACCTACCACCCCAATACTGCCTGGATGTGTGGCTACATAATTAATTACGTCTGGATTGCTTTTTAAGGCGTAAACTCCATTGCTAGGCAATGTTTTTACATGGGCAAGCTCGTTTAAATAGCGTACAGTACTTGAGTTTGGATGATCAAAAACAAGGTTTTTAATGGCACTTGCTTTACCCTGCATAATGGCAATAATATCGTTTACACTAAGCAAACTATCGCGATTGTTTTTTTGTGTAATTAAGGCAATGCCATCAATAGCAAAACGAGTAACCCGTATTTTAATTTGTTTTTGCTCGTAAAATTTGGCTTCTTGAGGAGTAAGCGTTCGGCTCATTACGGCTACCCGAATACTATCGGTAAGCAAAAATTTAAGCAATTCGTTCTCGGGCTTGTAAAGCGTGGTAACGTTTACATCAGGGTAGGTACTTTGAAAAATAAACAATTGGTCCTCCACGATAGGTGCCAAACTCTCGTCAACAACTAAACCCGTGTGTCCGTGGGTATAATCTTGCACAGTGCCATTGTTTTGGCAAGAAGACCAAAAAAACAGCGTTAGCACACTTAATGCCCATAAAATTCGCTTGCTACTCATACTTAAACGCTTTCTTGTTTTATTCGGATAAACCTAAAAAAGGAATATACTATGAGTACAACGCCAAAAAGTATCCGATAGTTTTGGGAAATTGATAAGGGTAGCTGTTTCCAGAAAATTAGCAGCAAACCTAAAAGGAGGTAAAAGGCAAACATCAAAAGCTTTAAAAAAAACAGAAATCGCCTAAAAGGCGATTTCTGTTTAGAATCAGCAGCATACTTAGTCATGAAAAACTATTGTGCTAATTGGAAGAAAATTGGCATGGTGTAGGCAACCCGTACTGGGCGACCATTTTGAATACCTGGTTTCCAAGATGGTGCAGTTTTTAAAACTCGTATAGCTTCTTCATCGCAGCCACCACCAATTCCTCTTAATACTTTTATATCAGTTAAATCGCCACTCTTCTCCACAATGAAACTCACAATTACACGACCTGTAATATTGTTTTCACGTGCAATAGATGGGTATTTCATCGTTTTTTGGAGATATTTTCCCCAACCTGCTTGACCTCCAGGAAATTCGGGCATTACTTCTACGCTAGCAAAATCTTTAACACTATTGTCTTCGGTAACTTCTGCATTTCCGGCAGGTTCATCAATTTTAATTTCGGCATTCGGATCACCTTCAATTGTTTTCTGACCTGGATCAGCTTTTTTCAATTCCTCTACGGTTGGCGGTTCTTCGTCACGCACTTTTTCAGCAGGTACAACAACCGGAGGTGGAAAACGCACCTGATCTACCTTTGGTTTAGGTGGTTCAGGGGGCGGTGGAGGGGTATCTTTATCAATGGGGGGCGGTGCAGCCAATACCACTTCGGTTTGCTTAAACTCCTCGGTATTATCAGGTAATATACCCGAAATATAACGAATAATTAAAGGCATAGATACCAAGCCTACAAAAAGTAAACTACCAATAAGCAAAGCTTTACTGGTGGTTTTGGAGTTATCTTTACGCAGTTCATATGCTCCATAGCTTTTATTTCGCCCGGCAAATACTACGTCAATCCACTCTAATTTAAAAATATCTAATTTTGACATCGTGTCGTTTATTTCAATGAAAGAACTATAAGTTTATCTATTTAACGTTTCACTATACCAATTTATTGGTAAATACCATCACGTTTCATTAATCCAATTTCTGGATTAGAAATATCTACTATGGCGTAAGTTTGTACATCGGAGATTTTCATTTCGTCAAGAATATCTACCAGATTACGATAATTAGATTTATCACTTGGTTTAATCAATACAATGAGGCCTTTTTTGGGATCTCCGGTAATACTTTTTACTTCTTTAATTTTTTCGATAATGGCTTTACGTATCCCATTGCGACCGTAATTATCAACTGTAGGGGTTTTGGGATTATCTATTAAGCCCATGTACCACTCTAAGCGGTTGTTGGCACCCAAAAGGATAGTCATGGTGCGGTTATCGGCTATTTCTAATTTCGACTCCGGATTTTTATCATCTTTATCGGGCATGGCTAAATCCATGGCCTGAGGTTTGGATAAGGTAGTAGTTAGCATGAAAAAGGTGATGAGCAAGAAAGCCAAATCAACCATTGCGGTTAAATCAACCCGGGTTGATTGTTTCTTACTTCTTACTTTTCCGCCTTTTTTACCACTACCGGAGGAGGTATCTAATTCTGCCATCGTGTTTAGGTTTGATGTTTAAGATTTTATTGTTCAGCTTTACGCAATGAGGTAATTAAACTAAACTTGTTAATTTTTTGCTTTTGTAAAATATCAATTACTTTTTTAATGGTTGGATATTCTTCTTTGGCATCACCTTTGATACTTAAACGTAGATCGGTGTTATTGAGTTCTTTAGTAGCATAACGTGCAGCCAAAATCCATTCATTTAATTGATTATCGGCAGAATCGGCAGGAATACCGGTTTGTGAACCAGCTTTATTACGTTCGTCGCTATTTTGAGCAATAAACTGTTTTAAACTAGTTACAGGCACACCAAAAGACTCTACAACCGAAAAGCGTACTTTTTCTTGTTCGGTAAATTGTAGGTTGTAGCGTTTGGCAATTCTATCCAACATGTTAATTCTAATTTGCTGTCCTTTCACACCAAAGAATACTTTGCCTTGGCCTATTGTAAGCGTAGCCACATCGGTTTCTGGTAATTTAATTTTAACAGTGGATGCTGGTGTATCTACTGGGAGTGCCTCTGGCTGACGTGCAGTAGCCGTTAAAATGAAGAAAGTGAGCAATAAGAAGGCCACATCACACATGGCGGTCATGTCTATTGCGGTACTTTTTCTAGGGACTTTTACTTTTGGCATTATGTGTATGTTTTACGGTTGTTCGTACAATGCAAGAAAGAGTAAATTCCTCGAGATGAAAATCACCTCGAGGAGTTTACTGTATCAATAACTATTTATGTGTACTGGCGTAAGTTTGTACAATTGAGAAACCTGCTTCATCGATAGAATAGGTTAATTTATCGATTTTAGAGGTAAACAAATTGTACATAATAATGGCTAAGGCTGAAGTTGCAATACCAGTTGCGGTATTAATTAAGGCCTCAGAAATACCATTTGCCAATTGAGATTGATCGGGAGCTCCCGCAGTTGCAATAGCTGCGAAGGCTTTAATCATACCGGTTACTGTACCCAATAAACCCATTAAGGTACCAATAGATACCAAGGTGGCAATAATGGTTAAGTTTTGCTCTAGCATAGGCATTTCAAGCGCTGTAGCTTCTTCAATATCTTTTTGTATTGCTAAACATTTTTGTTCGGTATCCATGCCCTTTTCGGTTTCTACCTCTTTGTATTTAGTCAAACCCGATTTAATTACATTGGCTACAGAGCCTTCTTGCTTATCGCATTCTGCAAGGGCAGAAGCGATATCGCCACTACGTAAAAAAGATTGGATTTTTTTAACAAACGCATCTACATTTCCTTTACCTGCAGCTTTGTTAATGACAAAAAAGCGTTCAAAAGAAAATACAACTACCATTAAAAGTAGACCAATTAGTACAGGTACTACAAAACCACCTTTGTATACCATACCAAAATAGTTGCCAGGTAGTGGGTGGCCGCCTTCTGGGTCGCCACCTTCAAAGTTGGCTGGATTTCCCATCACAAATTTCCATAGTAAGAAACCAATGAAAATACAAATTACGATCGCTAAGCTTGCGAACACGCCAGAACTAGAATTCTCTTTTTTAGCAGTTGTTGCTTTGGTTGAGTTTGCCATTGTTTTAAAAATTTAGTTTTTGTTTTGTTTAATTTATAGGTTGTTTTTGTTTTCAGTTTCCAAGGATAAGAAAATAATCATCTACTACCAAAAAAATATTTAGCGTAATGTTTTTATTACTTAAAACGAATACTATTTAATTTGACACAATAAAAATCAATTTAATTTAAAAATACAAGAGCAAGTCAAAATTTAATTTAATGTTTACACTGATAATTTAAAAATTGGGCCAGCTATGCGCATTTCAGGTGTTGCAAAATCGTTAAATAGTATAAAATTTTGATGAAATTTTTCTGCCAATTCTTTCGCTTTTTGATCATAGGCTTGCTTATCAGCCCAAGAATTTCTTGGATTTAATACAGTAGCTGGCACACCGCCGCATGTGTTTGGTATAGCAAAACCAAATAAAAGGTCGGTTTCAAAAGAAGCGTGCTCTAATTCACCGTTGAGTACAGCTGTAATAATAGCTCGGGTGTACGAAAGTTTCATTCGGGTACCTACACCATATGAACCCCCAGTCCAGCCAGTGTTTACAAGCCATACCTTTACTCGATCTTTTTCTAGTTTTTCACCCAATAAATGTGCATAAACAGTTGGGTGAAGCGGCATGAATGCTTTGCCAAAACAAGCCGAAAAGGTTGCTTGCGGCTCTAATATACCAGTTTCAGTGCCAGCAACTTTAGCCGTATACCCAGAAATGAAATGGTACATGGCCTGTGCGCTAGTTAATTTTGCAATGGGAGGCAAAACGCCAAATGCATCTGCTGTTAAGAAAAAAATGTTTTTTGGTGCTGGGCCAATAGAAGGAACTTTAGCATGACTTATATACTCTATGGGATATGCTACACGGGTATTTTCTGTTTTTTCTATATTCGAAAAATCCACTGTATTGGTGCGGGGGAAATACGTGGTATTTTCTAATAAAGCCCCAGCTTTGATAGCTTTATAGATTTCTGGTTCTTTATCGGGACTTAGGTCTACACATTTTGCATAACAGCCCCCCTCAAAATTAAACACAGATTGGTCGCTCCAGCCATGCTCATCGTCGCCAATCAAATCTCTAGCTGGGTCGGCAGAAAGTGTGGTTTTTCCTGTACCGGATAGGCCGAAAAACACTGCAGTATCACCCGCTTTACCCTGATTAACAGAACAATGCATAGAAAGTACGTTATGGCTATGCGGCAGAAAAAAATTTAAAACCGCAAAAATTCCTTTTTTTATTTCACCTGTATATCCGGTTCCGCCAATTAAAATAATGCGCTTGCTAAAATTGAGTATACAAAAATTGGGTTGAAGAGTGCCGTCTAAATCGGGTTCGGCCATAAATCCCGGAGCTGCTAAAATAGTCCACTCGGGCACTATACCAAGCTCGGTAATTGCAGGCCTCAAAAATAGGTGGTGGGCAAATAAGTTTTGATAGGCCATTTCGGTAAGAACCCGAATGTTTAGCCTGTATGCCGGATCGGCACAAGCAAAGGCATCCCGTATATAAAAGGTTCGCTGAGCCAAATAATCTGCAACTTTTAGGTAGAGTGCATCAAATTTTGCAGCATCAAATTTCTGATTGATATCGCCCCACCAAACAACATCTTTAGTTAACTCATCTTCTACAATAAAGCGGTCTTTGGGAGAGCGGCCCGTAAATTTTCCTGTATCTACGGCAAGTGCGCCTGAATCTGCAAGGGTGCCTTCGCCATTTTTTAGCGCATGTTCCACTAATTCGGTAGCTGATAGTTGATAATAAACCTGCTTGTTTGGTTGGATTTGCAGATAGGTCAAATCGGGTAGTGAAATTGCGTTGTAGCTCATAAATTAGGTTCTCAATTAGGTAAAGAAAACGTTTAAAACTAAGAAGAACTACAACGATATAGCATGAAAAATATTTTTAAAAATTACTAGTTGTATATTACACACTAAGTATTAAACCACAAATAATCAGTATATTAACTAATTTTTTGAAATGAACTACCCGCCAATTTTTTTTACTTTGTATCCATCGGCCACGAGTATTTGCAGTACCTTTTCTCTAAAATCACCTTGAATCAAGATCTCTCCATCTTTCGCACTACCACCTACCCCGCATTTTTGCTTTAGTTTTTTACCTAGTGCTTCCAAATCGGCAGAATTACCAATAAAACCAGTAATTAAGGTTACCGATTTGCCACCCCGTTGTTTACGATCGAGCTGTACACGTAAATCCTGTTGCGATGATGTTAAGGTTTCATCTACCGTATCAGGTATCGGTTCATATGTAAAATTGGGATCGGTAGAAAACATTATACCTCCCGTTGAACTGCTCTTTTTTTTCATTTGGCTAGGAAAGATTAGAAACTATAGGTTGAATTTGTAAAATACATTCTGCTATTACCAACAAAGTACCATCATTTATTTTAGAATATAAAAAATGTGCTACTTTTGCATAGAAATAAAACAAGTGGATTGATTTGCGATGCTTGCAACCACGTTAAAAAAATGCTAAAATCTATGAGGCTATTCCATTCACTTTCTCCCATTTTACCAGCGTTATAACAGCAAAAAATGTCTTATTTATTTACGTCAGAATCAGTTTCAGAGGGTCATCCAGACAAAATTGCCGATCAAATTTCGGATGCATTAATTGATAATTTCTTAGCCTGGGATGCCGATTCAAAGGTAGCCTGTGAAACTTTAGTAACAACCGGCCAGGTGATTTTAGCTGGTGAGGTAAAATCGAGTACCTATTTAGATGTTCAAAAAATAACCCGAGATATCATCCGAAAAATTGGATATACAAAATCGGAATACATGTTTGAAGCAAACTCTTGCGGCATCCTATCAGCCATTCATGAGCAATCAGGCGATATTAACCAAGGCGTTGAGCGCCAAAACAAGCAAGATCAAGGTGCCGGCGACCAAGGCATGATGTTTGGTTATGCCACCAACGAAACCGACAATTATATGCCATTGGCACTCGATTTGTCGCACAAAATATTAATTGAATTAGCGGCCCTACGCAGAGAAGGAAAAGAAATTTGCTATTTGCGCCCCGATGCAAAATCACAAGTAACTATTGAGTATAGCGACGATCACAAACCTATTCGCATTGATGCCATTGTGGTATCTACCCAACACGATGATTTTGAAGAAGAAAAAGCCATGCAGGAGCAAATCAAAAAAGATATCATCAATATCTTAATTCCACGGGTAAAAAAACAACTAAAACCCGAGCTTCAAGCTTTATTTACGGATAAAATAATCTACCACGTAAACCCGACCGGAAAATTTGTAATTGGTGGCCCACACGGCGATACTGGCTTAACCGGACGTAAAATTATTGTAGATACATATGGTGGTAAAGGCGCCCATGGTGGTGGTGCATTTTCTGGAAAAGATCCATCTAAAGTAGACCGCTCTGCAGCCTATGCTACCCGTCATATTGCCAAAAACTTGGTAGCTGCCGGAGTATGCGAAGAAATATTGGTTCAGGTATCTTATGCCATTGGCGTAAAAAACCCAATGGGTATTTATGTAAATACCAACGGCACCGCCAAATTGGCCCTAAGCGATGGCGAAATTGCCAAGAAAATTGAGGAGATTTTCGATATGACCCCTTACGGTATTGAAACTCGTTTAAAATTACGCACCCCAATGTATTCGGAAACTGCTGCCTACGGACACATGGGACGTAAAAACGAAACCGTAAGTAAAACCTTTATTGGCGCCAACGGCGAAAGCAAAACGATTGAAGTGGAGCTGTTTACTTGGGAAAAACTAGACTATATCGAAAAAGTGAAAAAATCATTTAACATATAAGTGAAAATTTAACATTTTTTAAGAATACGAATTCGTTAATTTACCCGTTATTTGTAAAAAATAATGCGCCATGAAAAATAAAAAAGCTGCTGTTTCTCCCTTTATCCTAGTATTAATTCCTGTATTGGTGGGTGTTGTGTATTTGGCTGCGCAAAGTGATATGCAAATTCCTATGGAAAAATACAGCGCTAGCATTCGTTTCCAAATGCCCTCTACCGAAGTATTGGTTCGATCTGTATACGCTATATTTAGCTGGAATTAGTCTATCTCCCAGGCAAAGGCAGAACCACCAAACTTTCGTGTCCCTCTGCATCTACGGCTTGTACACCAAAAATGTAGTTGTCTTTTGAGTAATTAAAGGTAGCTTGGGTATCGCTTATAAAAAACTTACGCTCCCAAATAGGGCTACTCGTTTCTCTCATTACCACATAGTATCCCAGCGGCTTTTCTCCTGAAGGGGCCATCCATCTCAAACTTGTTTTATTGGTAAGTTCGGTAGTTAGTATTTTAACTTGCTGCGGTTCTTGAGGTGCCAATGCTAAATTGGCCAAAGCTGCCAAATTCATGCGGGCTACTTTTTGGGTGTAGGTATAATCTACAAAATCGGGGGTATCGCCATAATCTATACCTTTCTCTAGGCGAACATTTTGATGCTGGCGATTAAAATTCTCATTCATTTCGGTAACCCGTATAGCCGCAAAGCCTTGCTGCGAAAAAGGCGTATGATCGCCACCACGTAAATAGCGGTCTCTTCTAAAAATGAGTTTCACATCCAATTGATCTACATAACGTTCTCCTAGCTCTTTACAATAGCGGGCAAATTGACGGGCAAAGCCATCGTTCTCAGAACCAATACTGGTACGTAAGGTTCCCTGAGTAGGGTTTTCTGCCTGCGAAACTCCTTCGCTAAAAATGCGGACACTGCGGTTATCTTTTAAATCGGTTTCTATGCCATAGGTATTGCCTACAATATCGTTGGTAATCATCCCGGCTACATTCCATTTTTCTTCCTTAGCACGTTTTGCCAAATTGGTGGCACCGTACAAACCTTGCTCTTCGCCCACCATGGCTACAAAAATGAGGGTACAATTAAACTGCTTTTTACTCATAACACGTGCCAATTCCATGGCAACGGCCGTACCCGAAGCATCGTCGTTGGCGCCAGGTGCAGCAATTTGGGCGTCTAGCACATCCGAAGCTCTAGAATCGTAATGCCCCGAAACAATGAATACCCGAGTATCTAAAGGATCTGTTCCGGGCAAAATGACCAATACATTTTTTAATACGGTGGGCACCGTTACCCTTCTGCCATCTGCTGCTTGGGTAAACGTATCAAAACTTACTTGCAAGCGCCCACCCGATTCTTTGGCGTATTTTTCAAATTCAGCTTTTATCCAATTACGGGCTGCACCAATACCCGTTTTTGTGCTCAGGGTATCGCTCAGCGTATGCCGTGTTTGAAAAGAAACTAATTTTCGCACGGTGGCTTCTATATTTTTGGCAGATACTTCTTCAAGCATCACCTGAACCACGCTATCTTTTTTAACACTTGTAGGTTGTGCTTGTACCACGGCAGTGGCTAGCATCAAGAAACAAAATAGAGTCTTTTTCATAAGCAAAAATCAAATTACAAGCTTAAACTTAATTTTATTTCTGCTAAAATCAAGCTTTATACTAAAAATGTTATACAAAGGAGTGCCTAAATAATCAGAATTAATAATAAGTTTGTTTAACAACAACCCAAAACAACATGAAAAAATCATTTATATTTTCCATTATTCTTGCTTTAGGTTTCGCCACCAGCGCACTAGCTCAAGAAGAAGCAGTAGACCAAACTGCTATCCAAAAAATTAAAGAAGAAGGCCTTAATAAATCGCAGGTAATGCAAACGGCCTTTTATTTAACCGATGTATCCGGACCACGATTAGCAAACTCTCCCGGTTTAAAAAGAGCCGAAAATTGGGCAGCCAACACCTTAAGGGGTTGGGGCTTACAAAATGTAGCCTTAGAGCCTTGGGGTACATTTGGTAGAGGCTGGGAAGTGCAAAAAAGCTATTTCGCTATGACGGCTCCCTACTACCACGCACTTATTGCTTCGCCAAAAGCATGGACTCCAAGTACCAAGGGCCCAATTAAAGCTGAAGTAGTTTTAGTGAAAGCAGATTCTGTTGCCGATTTAGCTAAATACAAAGGCACCTTGGCCGGTAAGATTGTGATTTTTGATGTAAACACCGCCATAACCACTAGTTTTAAATCGGATGGTAGCCGCTATACCGATGAAGAGTTGGCTAAAATGACCGAGCCTGCTGCTCCTAGAAACCCAAATGCTGGCGGACCAGTTCCTGCAGCTATGGAAGCCATGCGTAAACAACGTGCTTTACGCAGCCAAATAAACGACCTATTAATTCAAGAAAATGTAGGCTTAATACTGAGCAACGGACGTGGTACCCACGGTACCTTTTTTACCAGCAATGGTGCTTCATACGCCGCCGATGCAAAAGCTGTTGCACCGGAAGTAGAAATGTCGCAAGAAGATTATTTACGTTTGTTACGCTTGGTAAAAGCTGGGCAAAAAGTGGAAGTGGAGGCCGATATCCAAACCCGTTTTGTTGATTCTGATTTAACCGGCTATAATGTAGTAGCTGAAATTCCGGGTACCGATAAAAAATTGAAAGACCAAGTTGTAATGATTGGTGCTCACTTAGATTCTTGGCATGCCGCTACTGGCGCTACCGATAATGCTGCAGGTTCTGCCGTAATGATGGAAGCTATGCGCATCCTAAAATCTATTGGTTTTAAACCAAAACGTACCATTCGTATGGCTTTATGGAGTGCCGAAGAGCAAGGTTTATACGGCTCTAGAAATTATGTTTTAAAACATTTTGGCGATCCAAAAACCATGGTTTTAACGCCAGAACAAGCAAAAGTTTCGGCCTATTATAATTTAGATAATGGAACCGGAAAAATTAGAGGATTATATTTACAAGGAAATGAAGCCATTGCACCTATCTTTAAATCATGGTTGGCTCCTTTTGCCGATTTAGGCGCTACAACCTTAACTCCAAGAAATACCGGTGGTACCGATCACCTTTCTTTTGATGCAGTGGGCATTCCAGGATTCCAATTTATTCAAGATGGAATTGAGTACAATACCCGTACCCACCACACCAATATGGATACCTACGATCGCTTAATTGAAGATGATTTAAAACAAGCAGCTACCATTGTGGCTTCCTTTGTTTACCACAGTGCACAACGTGCCGATTTGTTGCCTCGTAAGCCTTTGCCTACGCCAGCACCAGCCCGTCAGAACTAAAATAAAAACACGTACAAAAAAGAGGC
>JAIPAN010000014.1 GCA_021740025.1 Sphingobacteriaceae bacterium | reverse complement strand
TGAGTTTAGCTCCGTACCATACCAATAAACCCATAGATAGCGCCGAAATAATTTCTACAACCGGAAAGAAGACCGAGTACGACCAGTTGGAACTGATATGCGCATCGCGGTGTTTGGCATTAATGGTCTTAAACTTCTCAAACTCTTGGCTTTCGCGGCCAAAAAACTGAATGATAGACATGCCGGTAATATGCTCCTGCAAAAAGGTATTTAATTGCGATACTTGTTTTCTAACTTCCTGAAAAGCTGTTTTAATGGCCTCTTTAAACACATAAGTGGCCAGCAAGAGTAAAGGCATAGGCGCCAAAACTACGAGTGTTAATTGCCAGCTGTAAATAAGCATGCAGGTAATAATGGTCACAATTTGCAATACATCGCCTACAATAGAAATTAAGCCTTCCGAAAAAATATCGGCAATGGTTTCTAAATCGGATACCGTTCGGGTGATCAGTTGGCCAATTGGCGTTCGATCGAAATAACGTAAGCGTAAGTTGGAAATGTGGGTAAAGATATCCATACGCAAATCGTGAATAACCGATTGGCCGAGCGCATTGGTAATAAATGTATGGTAATATTGTACGCCTGTTTGCGTCAATAAAAGGCCAATCATCAGCAAAGTCATATCCAACAAGCCTTGCGCATCGTTTAACACAATGTATTTATCTATAGTTTTTTCAATTAGTAAAGGACGCAAGGGAGCCAAAACAGCCAGCAAAATGGTGCATACTATGGCCCAAAGCAGGCTTTTTTTATAGGGCTTTACATAGGCAAATACTCTGCTTAAGAGCTTAATATCAACTGCTTTTCCGGTAATGGCGGCCATGTTATATATATGGATAATGAACTTTTGTTAACACTAGGCCACAAGCAGGTACCGAGACACCAGCATTTGATCTGTTTTTACTTTCAATAATATCGCGAATAGCTGATGGCGGTATTTTTCCTTGGCCAATGTCTACCAAGGTGCCCACAATAGCTCGGACCATGTTGCGCAAAAAACGATCAGCCGAAATACAAAATACCAAACCAAACTGTGTTTCTTGCCAATAGGCCGACTCAATTTTACAATTATTGGTAAAGGTTTGGGTATTGGATTTACTGAAGCAAGAAAAATCGGTATAGTCTAACAAAAATGTTGCTGCTTCATTCATCAAGGCTATATCTAGGCTTTCTTTTACCAACCACGAAAAATCGGTTCTAAAGGGGTTTTTCTGTGTATGAATGTGGTATTCATAAGCCCGTAAAGTAGCATCGAAACGGGCATGGGCCTCGGGTGCTACCGGCAGGCATCGTTTTAAAGCAATATCGTCGGGTAAAATGGCATTTAGGCTGTGCAGGTGCCGATCGTTAAGCTCCACATCGGTATCTACATGTACAAAATGTTGGCTGGCATGCACACCCGTATCGGTACGGCCACAACCCACGGTTTCTACGGGGTGGCGCAAAATAGTTTCTAAGGCTTGGTTGAGTACGGCTTGCACGGTAAGGGCATTTTCTTGCACTTGCCAACCATGGTAAGCGCTGCCCTTATAAGCTATTTCTAAAAAATACCGTTGTGCCATATGGGGGCAAAGGTAAGGTAAGATTCATGAAGGAGCAATGTTTAATTCGATTCTAAGCCCTATATTTGTTTAATAAAACTATTAGTATGCTTCAACGTATTCAAACCATTTGGCTTTTTTTAGCAAGTACCGCATTATTTGCACTTTTCTTATTTCCTACCGTACAATGGTTAGGTATAGATGGCAAGGCGCATGCTGCCAAAGTAACGGGAGTATACGAAGGCCTACAGCAACAGGTGGTACAAACCCAGCCCTTTACCTTATTAACCATTGTTTGTGTGCTATTGGCTGTGTTTCCTTTTGTCATTATCTTTTTCTACCAAAACCGTCCCTTGCAAATTAAGTTATGTTATTTGGGTATTGTAGCTGTTTTGGGTTTCAGCTTTTGGCTGGCTAAAACCATCCAACACGTAGCCAATAAACCAAGCTTTACGAGCGATAATTACGGCATTGGCGCCATGCTTCCATCCATTGCTGTATTGTTGTTTATTTTGGCCATTCGGGGTATCCGAAAAGATGAAAACCTCATCCGATCGGCCGATCGTTTGCGCTAAGTGCTTAAAAATCCAATAATTAACCATACCTTTGCAGCAATTCCGGCAATGAGGCCGGAACTTATATATTATCATGAACCCATTTAGTACCTTGGGTATCCGTCATGATATTGTTAATGCCATTACTGAACTAGGGTTTGAAAACCCTACACCAATCCAGGAACAAGCCATCCCGGTATTACTTTCAGGCAGCAACGATTTTGTCGGATTAGCTCAAACCGGAACCGGAAAGACCGCAGCATTTGGTCTTCCTTTGTTAGAATTACTGGACTTTTCTCAAAACTACCCACAAGCATTAATATTATGCCCAACCAGGGAGCTTTGTTTACAAATTACCAATGATTTAAAAAATTATGCTAAAAATGTACCCGATGTACACGTAGTTGCCGTTTACGGTGGCGCCGCCATCTCCGATCAATTACGCCAAATTAAACGTGGTGTACAAATTGTAGTGGCTACACCGGGCAGGATGTTGGATATCATTAACCGCAAAGCGGTTGATTTTACCAAAGTAAAATATGTAGTGTTAGATGAGGCTGATGAAATGCTTAATATGGGCTTTCAGGAAGACATCGACCAAATTTTATTTACCACACCAGAAGATAAAAAAACCTGGTTATTTTCGGCTACCATGCCGGGCGAAGTGCGCCGTATTGCGAAAAAGTATATGACCCACCCGTTCGAATTAACAATGGGAACGAAAAATACCGGTAACGTAAATATTGAACACGAATATTATGTGGTAAAAGCCCGCGATAAATATGCGGCCTTTAAACGTATTGTTGATTTTAACCCCGAAATTTTTGGTATTGTATTTTGCCGTACCAAAATAGAAACACAAGAAATTGCCGAATCGTTGATGAAAGATGGCTACAATGCTGATTCATTGCATGGCGATTTATCACAACAACAACGCGACCGTGTTATGAAACGCTACCGCGACCGTAGTTTGCAATTATTAATTGCTACTGATGTGGCGGCTCGTGGTATCGACGTAAACGACGTAACACACGTAATTAATTACTCTTTGCCTGATGAGATTGAAAATTATACCCACCGAAGTGGCCGTACGGCTCGTGCTGGTAAATCAGGTATTTCAATTGCCATTATTAATTCGAAAGAATTAGGAAAAATTCGTCAGATTGAGCGTGTTATTGGCAAGCAATTTACCAAAGCCGAAATTCCTAGTGGCTTTGATGTATGCGAAAAACAATTGTTTGGTTTGGTACACAAAGTGCACAATGTGGCAGTAAGTGAAGATCAAATTGAACAATACTTGCCTCGTATTATGGAGGAGTTTAAAGATTTAGATAAAGCAGAAATTATTAAACGTTTTGCCTCTTTAGAGTTCAATCGTTTCTTAGATTACTATAAAAACGCTCCAGATTTAAATGCTTCGGCAGAAGATAGTGGTAGAGGCGAACGTGGCGATAAATTTGGTAGAACCGGATTTAAGAGTGATTTTACTCGATTGTTTATCAACTTAGGTTCGGTAGATGATTTTAGCCGTGGCGATATGCTCGGATTTATTTGCAACCAAGCTAAAATTAGTGGCAAAACCATTGGTAAAATTGATTTGAAGGGTGTATATACCTTCTTTGAAGTGGAAAACGAATTTGCCGATAAAGTACAACAAGAATTTAGTAAAAACATCGAATTCCAAGGTCGTCCTGTTCGTGTTGAGCTAGCCGGCGACCGTGGCCTTGAAGGTGGCAGTGGTGGTGGCAATCGTCCTCGTGGCGGTGGCGGCTATGGCGGCAAACGTGATGGTGGCGGTGGCGGTTACCGCGGTAACAGCGGTGGCGGTGGCTATCGTGGAAACAGCGGTGGTAGCGGAAGACGTGAAGGCGGAAGTGGCTATGGTGGCGGTGGAAGACGTGAGGGAGGCAGCAGCTACGGTGGCGGCAATCGCGAAGGCGGTGGCGGCGGCGGTTTCCGCGACTTCTCTGGCAAAACCCGAGAAGAACGCTCCAGCAGAAAAAGACGCTAATAAAAAAAATCCCCTCGAAATTCGAGGGGATTTCTTTGTTTAATTGGGTAGCAATTTAAAATAGGTGGCTTTAAATCTGCCTTTCACTATTTTTCCTTTAACTTCTGCTTTGCGTATAGCTTGACAAAACCCATCCTTTGCATGGGCATCTCCATGTTCATCAATAGAAGTACCATCTACAAAATAGGCCTTTCCGCTGATTCGTACTGCTAAATCGCAGCTTTTCCCTTTCAATCCAAAATTACATTCGCCACAAGAGGCCTCTACAATTATGGGCTTGGTGTTAGACTTTTTTTCTTGAGCTTGCAGCGATAGGGCTGCGGCAAAAAAGAATAGTGTGAAAATATATCTCATAACTTTAGGTTAATTCTTCGGTAAGTAAACGCATTTCTAAAAAGGCAGAATGGCCTTCGTATAAAATAGCATACACGGCTCGGCAAATAGGCATATTTACCTTGTATTGTTTATTAATTTGATGCAAACAGCTTACGGCATAATAGCCTTCGGCAATCATATTCATTTCTAATTGGGCCGATTTTACGGTATAGCCCTTCCCTATCATGGTGCCAAACGTACGGTTACGGCTAAATTGCGAATAGGCTGTTACCAGTAAATCGCCTAAATAAGCTGATTCATTAATATCGCGGTTGATAGGATGTATCACATCTACAAAGCGGCTAATTTCTCGAATAGCATTGGCAATTAATACCGCTTGAAAATTATCTCCATAGCCCAGGCCATGGCAAATGCCACTGGCTACTGCATAAATATTTTTTAATACGGCAGCGTACTCGGTACCGTAAATATCTTCCGATACATTGGTTTTAATAGAACGTGTAGCCAACATAGCCGCAAATTGCTCCGCTAATGTAATGTCAGGAGACGCAATGGTAAGGTAGGATAACTTTTCGAGTGCTACCTCTTCGGCATGGCATGGGCCACTAATGACCAAAATATCTTGCAAATGCACATGATAGTGTTGGTTTAAAAACTCTCCGATAATCTGATTCTCATAGGGCACAATGCCTTTAATGGCCGAAATTACTTTTTTGCCTTTAAAATCTTCGGGAGTGATATCACTTAAAGCTTCTTTTAAAAAGGCAGCGGGCACACAGAGCAACACAAAATCGGCTTTAGCGATGGTTGCTTTTAAATTGGTGCTAATATGTTCATCGGGCAGTTGAATAGCTACCGAACTTAAATAGCGTGGGTTGTGCTTATACTTTTGTACATGTGCCACAGACTCTGCACAACGCATCCACCAAAAAATTTCTTTCGGCATGGTGTTATCCGACAGCATTTTAATAATGGCTGTTGCCCAACTTCCTCCGCCTACGACCGCAATTTTAGGTTTCATGTATTTGTATAAATAAAAATCCCCCTTTAGGAGACATGCTCTGTAAAGGGGGACAAGTTACGTAATTTTTAAAAATTACTCTTTCTTAGTGCCGGTAAGTAGTTTTTCTTTGTCTACTTTTTTAACGGTCATTTTATCTTTTAACGTTTTAGAAATGGCTGTAAACGGACGAGAAACAATTTCTTCTCCTGCTTTCAGTCCACTCAACACTTGAATGTAGGTATCGTCTTGTATACCGGTTTTCACTTCTACTTGTTTCACCTTGCCATCTTTGTAAACAAACACATATTCTTTAATTGGTGCATCAAACGTTGATTTTTTCTCTTCGGTATCGCTAGCACTGCTCCCTTCGGCGTTGGCCTTTTTCTTATCCTCTTCACGAGTGGTTACCGATTGAATGGGCACCGTTAAGCCTTTCACTTCGTTGGTTTTAATATCAATCGTTGCCGATAAACCCGGACGAAATGGAGATGCTTTTTGGTTACCAGCAGCTAGGCTAGCATATGATTCTGGAAGTATACGCACTTTTACGGTAAAATTAGTTACCTGATCGGCACTTCCACCCAATACATTGGCAGAACTGGCAATTTCGGTTACTACCCCTTTAAATTTTTGACCTTGAAAGGCATCTACTTCAATATCGGCCGGATCGTTTAGGCTTACTCGGTTGATATCGCTTTCGTTTACATCAACACTAACTTCCATAGAGGTTAGGTTAGAAATCCGCATAATTTCGGTACCAGCCATTTGTGCGGTTCCTACTACACGTTCGCCCAACTCTACCGATAGTTTAGAAACTACGCCATCTACCGGAGCGTAAATGGTGGTTTTGGCCAAGTTATCGCCGGCTTCTTTTACAATGGCCGATGATTGTTGCACACCATAACCCGAACCCACTACATTTTGACGGGCCGATTCTAAGTTAGCACGTGCACTTTCGTACTCCGCATTGGCTGCATCGAATTCGGAAGCAGAAATTACTTTTTTCTGAAATAATTCTTGATTGCGTTTAAAACGAGCTTCGGTGTTTTTAAAATTAGCTTCTGCCTGTTTTAACTGTTGTTTTACAGATGCTAAACTTGCTTTTTGGCTGTTTAATGAAGCTACTGCACGGTCATAGCCAGATTTTAAAATATCTGGGCGTACTTTACATAGCAATTGTCCTTTCTTTACCACATCGCCTTCTTTTACTAAAAGTTCTACCACCTCACCCGATACTTCAGAGCTCAGTTTAACTTCAATTTCTGGCTGTACTTTACCACTAGCCGAAACCGTTTCGGTGATAATACGGGCTTCTGCTTTGTCTACCGCTACTTCGGTAACATCGCCTTTACCAAAAAAGCCTAATTTATTTCCGGCTACGGCAATTACCAATAAGACCCCAAGGCCTATTAATACATATTTTAACGTGTTTTTTTTCTGTGCCATGTTGTATGGATGTTGGTGTTATTAAAAATTAATGGTTTTACCTAGGTAGAAATCTATCACTTTGGTTTTAAATAATAAATCGTATTTAGCCTGAATGACATCAAAGGCTGCTTTATTTAAATTTACTTGGGTTTGGTAATAATCTAATGTATTTACCAAGCCCACAGTATAGCGTTGTTCTACTACATTAAAGGCTTCTTTTGATGAATTATAAGCACTTTGAGTAGACTCAAAACGCTTTTGAGCGGCTTTTAAATCATACAAAGCTTGGTTGATTACTTTATTTAAATTGTTTTTAGCCAATTGCTCAGAAAGCGTGGCATTTTGATACGATATTTTAGCTCTATTTACTACAGTACGGGCCTGGTTACCATTCCAAAGTGGAATGTTTAAGCTCATACCCACACCACGGCTATAATTGCTGCTCAGTTGGTCGTTTAAAGGTATCTTTTCAAAAGCAGGAGGATTGCTTCCTGGGATTAACTGCAATCTTCCACTAGAATAACCCGTACTTAAATTACCTCCAAAACTTATGCGTGGAGAAAAACCGCCTCTAGCTACCGAAACTCCTTTTTTAGCTGCCAATGTACGGTATTCGGCGACTTTAATATCCGGATAAGTTGCCAAAGCCGTTTGGTAAACCGCATTGGCTTCGTAGGTATTTTCAGATGCTTTTAAGGCATCTACTAGTGGCTTTTCTACTTCAAATGGGCTTCCTGGATTACGCTCTAAGAGTTGCGCCAAGTTTAAAAAGGCTAAATCCGATTGGTTTTGGGCATTGGTTAAGTTTAAATCTGCAGTAGCCAATTGTGCCTTTGCTTGCGATAAATCGGCTAGGGTTTTATTACCCACATCAAATAACTTTTGTTCGCGATCTAATTGCATGCGGGCAAAGGTTGCTTGCTGCTTGGCAGTTTCTACCAAATCTTGGGCATTTAATACTTGCAAATACGTACTTACAACGTTCAGAATTAAATCATTTTTGGCCTTTTCGGCATTGCTTTTATCGGCAGCTAGTAAATATTTGTTTTGCGAAATTTGGTTGATACGCTGAAAGCCCTGAAATAACACAACCGATGAACTTAAACTTCCGTTACCCGAAGTAATATTTTGATCAAATGCCTGACCAGAAAGCTGATCGAAACTACGGCCTAAGCTGTAGTTTAAATTACTATTGGCATTTAAGCTTGGCGTAAGCGCCCATTTAGATTGGTTATATTCTTCTGCCGTTAAGGCAACATTCAACTTGGCTTGCTTTAATTGGATATTGTTGGTAAGCGCCAAATTTATAGCTTGCTCCAAGGTAATTTTCTCTTGTGCTTGGCCCCTACTCAGTCCGCAGACTAACATAAAAACCAACAACAAGGAACTAGATTTTAAATTCATAGTGGGTGCTTCTAAAAATTATAAATACATCTTTTATCTTCGTACGCAAATTGAACAAAGAATGTATCCGGTAAAAACTCCTTTTTGGCTTTCCTACTTGTACCCAAGTTTAACTTGGCAAGAAAGCCGTACGGATAAATGCATTTACCTCACCTTTGACGACGGGCCTATACCTATTGTTACACCCTTTGTTTTAAAAACCTTAAAAAAATTTGGAGCCAAGGCCACATTTTTTTGCATTGGCGGTAATGTGTGTAAACATCCCGGGGTGTTTAAACAAATACAAGCCGATGGACATGCGGTAGGCAACCATACTTTTCATCATGTAAATGGTTGGAAAACAGATAGCAAAACCTATTTAGAAGAATTTAAACAGTGCGAACAAGTAGTTCCCTCTAATTTATTTAGGCCACCTTATGGCAGAATTACGAGGGCACAAATAAAGCAATTACGGGCATACAACCCAACGCTAAAAATTATCATGTGGGATATTCTCAGCCACGATTATCACCCAAAATTAAAACCAGAAACGTGTTTTAAAAGAGTGATAAACGCTGCCGATAATGGTGCTATTGTGGTATTTCACGATAGTTTAAAAGCGCAAGAACGCTTAGAATATACTCTACCCAAAGCTTTAGACTATTGGACAAAAAAAGGCTACCGGTTTTGCACCTGGTAGCCTTCTCTCTATTCATCAGAATCGCTTAGAAAGTCATGCCTAAACGGGCAAAGAACCTACGTCCATTGTAATTCATTTGTACCGAATCCCAAGAACCACCGGCTTCGGTTGCACTTTGATTTTGTCTATCAGGGTATACATCCAATACATTATCTGCACCTAAATTAAGGTTCAGGCTTTTACTCAACTTATATCCTAAAGATAAATCGGTGGTGATTTTTGGCGTATAAAACTGAGCTACATCGTCATAACCAATTAATTTAATTTCCCCGAAACGTACCAAACGAACAGAGCTTGTGAATTTCTTGTTCGAGTAATCGAAGCTCAAATTCATTTTGCTTGGCGGAGCCGATGCTTTTAAGAAAGCTTGTTCTCTAGGACCAAAATAAATATCTTCTTTACCGGCTAGTTTGGTATTCGTTTTAATTTTCTGAATATCCATTTCACTAAAGTTGGCGGCAAAAGTAGTTACCAATCTTCCGGTTCCTAAAGTGGCATCGTGTGTTAAGTTGATATCGATCCCGCGGTTACGGCTATCAATGGCATTGGTAAAAAATTGGGCTTGTGTTACACCTAAATTCTGTAAATCCAAACCAATAACAGGATCACTATCCGTAAAATAACCCGTTAATACAATACGGTTTTTCACATCAATTTGATACGCATCTACGGTTAAAGTCAAGTTATTAAGCGGTTTCAAGGTAAAGCCTAAACTGCTATTTACCGCATTTTCTTGCGTTAATTTAGGAATACCCAAGGTACGAGTAAGGCTGCTTAAATTGCCTGCCAACAATACTTCTTTGGGCTGGCCAGCCACAAAATTGGTAAAAGTGGTATTAAAATAAGTTTGCTGTAAAGATGGTGCACGGAAACCCGTACTTACCGATCCACGCAAGTTGAAGGCATCAGAAAATTTATAACGCATGGCTAATTTACCGTTCAACGTACTTCCAAAATCTGAGTAATTCTCAAAACGCACCGCAGCAGTTACTAAATATTGCTTTGTTACGTCCAATTCCACATCGGTATACGCTGCCAAATTACTACGACTCACATTGACTTCATTGCGGGGTTGGAAACCCGGAAAACCTTGAGAACCTCCTGGAGTATTACCAGCTGGAGTATAGTCTGTATACGAACCCTCTTCCCCGGCGAAAATCTCATAGCGATCTATTCGGTACTCTGTTCCAAATGCAACATTTAAACCAGAAGCCACTTTATCAAATGGCTTGCTAAAATTCAATCCCGTGGTATTTTGAGAGAACTGAAAACCACCTGCATCAAAAAAGGTAGGGCTTTGTACACCTAAACTTGCATTGTTGGTGCCGTCTACAAAATAGTGCATGCGGTTGCTACCAAAAGTATTATTGAAATCGATATCCCACCCGTTTGATTTGGTACGAATACCCGTTGAAATAGATTTGTCATCAATCTGAGATTGAATATGCGGATCAAATCCATCTGGGTAAATGGCATCTACGTTATTAGGATCACCAGCAAAACGGCTCCAAGCGTAGGCATCGGTAAAACGATTGCTAAATCCGCCAAAAGCATACACTTCTGTCTCTTTACTCACCGGTATAGATGCATTCACAAAAGTTCCAAAATCACGTCCAGAGGCATCGCCAAACTGTCGGCGGTAAATATCTGGCGTTGCCGGATCAGGGCTAGGTACTCTTCTGGTTTTTTGCGCATTTAAATAATTCATAGAAAAATTCACGAATCCATTTTCGCCAACCTGAATTCCATAATTTCCACCAAATTGTGAACTGATACCATCAAATTTCTTATCGCCAAATTTAGGTGAACTATAAGCCCCGGTATTTACAAAGCCATTAAATTCGTTTACATTCTTTTTTAGTACGATGTTCACTACTCCGGCAATGGCATCAGAACCATATTGGGCCGAAGCACCATCACGTAATATCTCTACATGATCTATAGTAGAAACCGGAATGGCATTTAAATCGGTACCGGTATTTCCACGGCCACGTGTACCAAATAAATTAATTAATGAGGATTGATGACGACGTTTGCCATTAATTAACACCAAAGTTTGATCGGGGCCCAAACCACGGATCGTAGCTGGATCAATATGATCGGCACCATCGGAACCCGTTTGTTTGTTGGCATTAAAAGAAGGAGCTGCATATTCTAACAAACGATTTAGCTCTAGTTTACCAGTTTGTTTAATTACGCTCTTCATGTCAATTACATCTACCGGAACAGCCGTTTCGGTAGCACTTCTGCGTAAACTACGAGAGCCTACCACCACCACTTCGGATAGCGAAGTAGAATTTT
>JAIPAN010000013.1 GCA_021740025.1 Sphingobacteriaceae bacterium | reverse complement strand
GTAGAAGAAGCCGCCAAGGTATTGGTCATTGAAATACCGATGCACTAAGCAACAAAGGAGCGAAGCCCCAAGTAGTAGTTTTCTTTTTCGGTCATTTTAGCCTTTTCGGTTTTGCTTTTATCGCCATAGCCCAAGAGGTGTAAGAGCCCATGAATCATTACCCGGTGTAGCTCGTCAATTTCGGAAACACCAAAGCTCTTGGCATTTTCTTTTATTCGATCTATGCTGATGAAAATATCACCCAACACCTTCATGTCGGATTCGCTATTGTCAAAGGTGATGATATCGGTATAGGTATCGTGATTGAGATAAGATTGATTCATTTCGAGCAAATAAGCATCGCTACAAAAAATATAATTCAACTCTTTAATTCCTGTACCTTCTGCTAGGGCGGTGTTTATAAACCAATCGCGGAGCTGTGCTTTATTTTTAAGCACTACGCTACAATCTTCTGTAAAAAACCGAATTCCTCGGATCGTATTTGCCATCTTTTGCACTTAAATGATTGTTAAACAATCTGATTGTCAATACATTAGTTTTAATATCAGATTTTTAAGCTCCACCAA
The DNA here is from genome assembly GCA_021740025.1 of Sphingobacteriaceae bacterium. Next base: position 10,969 of record JAIPAN010000013.1, on the reverse strand, counting down.
AAATACATAATTTTGTGTTCTTCGGGATGTAGCGTAGCCCGGTATCGCGTCAGCATGGGGTGCTGAAGGTCGTCGGTTCAAATCCGGCCATCCCGACTCCAATAAAAAAAGCCCCAATCGTAAGATATGGGGCTTTTTTATGAATTAAACCTTGATTATTTCGGATCAAGCACTTGTTGAATGCTTACTAAAGCATCTTCTAAATGTGCTTTTACTACAGGGTTGCTAAATTTACCCAAGCTTGCACGAATTTCAGCAGCTAGGTTTTTCAACTCTCTGCGTGCCATTGGTCTGATATCTGAAGTGGTGGCATCAAAACGTGGACCTGCCGGTGTGCCTGGGAAAGCGGCTGGCGCAGGTGTATCTTGTTTATTAATTAAGAATCCTAAGCGGTCTATATAGGCACGCTGTAGGTTTCTTTTGTAGGTATCTATGTTAGCACCACTGGCCAATTCAGTCCAAACACCCTTGTGTACATCAGCAAAAAGATCGGTTAAGCCATAGGCACTATCGCCATTTTTAGCACTGTTGTCTATTACACGAGCTAAACGAGCTGGTTCTAAAATACCATTCAAAATATTTACTTGTGTTCCGCGTAAACGCTCTATGATACCCGCTTGATCAAATTTGTTCAATACGGATTTATCTAGCATCCAGGTTGGGGTCGCAAAAGCTTGTGCATTAATAAAACGAAGCGCTTCTTGTTGTTTTGCTTTAGCTACGTGGGTATATACATCCCCTTTTTGTTCGTAGGTTTTATCGTTTTCGTAAATACCACCAATGTTTGAACGCACGTGGCCCATATAACGGTTCCATTGTACAAGTACTTCACCATATAATTCTCTCAAATTATCGTATGGTTTTCCTTCTTCAAAGGTCCATTTTTCGATATTTGGAAGAATGCGTTTTAAGTTCGCAATACCGTAAGCCGAGGCTTTCATAGCATCATCACCTAAATCTTCAGATTGTGCACGTGGATCAATTGGGTTACCAGTTTGTTGTCCGTAGAAGTATTTCGGGTTGCCTGCACGCTCTAGTGTCCACTTGTTTAAGATTTTAGCATCTTCATCAGCCGAATTGGTATCGAACCACGTATAACCCCATTTAATGGCCCATTTATCGTATTCGCCAATCCCAGGGTACAATACCACATCGCCATCGCCAGGTTGTGCAATGTAGTTAAAGCGGGCATAATCCATAATAGATGGTGCAGTACCGCCCATTTTTTTGGTGAAAGCTGCAGAACGTAAAGAATCAACAGGGAAGGCTACACTTGAACCAAAGTTATGTGGTAAGCCCAGTGTGTGACCCACCTCGTGTGAAGACACGAAACGGATTAATTTACCCATCAACTCGTCTTTAAATTTAGGTGTTCTAGCATCGGGATTAATAGCTGCGGTTTGAACAAAGAACCAATTGCGAACCAAGTTCATTACGTTGTGGTACCAGCCAATATCGGTTTCTAAAATTTCACCCGAACGCGGATCGGCCACGTGCGGACCATAGGCATTTGGAATGTTTGAAGCGAAATATCTAATCACCGAGTAACGAGCATCTTCTGGGCTCCAGTCTGGATCGTTAGGTGGATCTAAACACACAATGGCGTTTTTAAATCCAGCTTTTTCAAAAGCCGCATTCCAATCGTTTACTCCATCTTTTAAGTACTGACGCCATTTTTGTGGTGTAGCTGGATCGATGTAGTATACAATTTGTTTTACCGGTTCTACCAATTCGCCACGTTTGTAAGCCTCTTTATCTTTTGGCTCTAATCTCCAATGACGGGCATAGCGTGTAACGGTTGCTTTTTGAGCATCGATACCGTAGTCGGTTTGTGCCTGAGAAAAGAACCCAACTCTATCGTCAGATAAACGCGGTTTCATAGGTACTTTTGGCAATAATAATAAGGAGTTGTGAATTTCAACAGTCACCGAACCCAAGCTTTCGTCTACCGGTGCGGCAGCTGCTCTGTAGGTTTTAGTGGTCGTTACTTCAACGTTTATAGGGAAACTTTTTACTGTATCAATGTAAGAACGAGCTTCGTCTAATGCCGATATTTTATATCTGGTTCTTACCGCTGTTGGTAAGCCAATTGACAAGACATCTTTTGTAAACAAATCGGTCGCATCAATAACTACAGAAGCCGAATCTTTATTAATAGCTTTGATATCAAAAGCACTTAAAATGGGATCTAAATTTGAGTTTTTAACCGATTGATACATATCGGAACCCTTAGCCGCTACATTGTCATAAGAAGGCACACGAAGCAATACCTGCTTATCGCGTTTTTGCCATACCCATACTTGTTCATTTAATTCTTCCCCTCCGTAGGTTCCGTCAACTGCCGGAGTTTTTACATAACGGGTTACCATGAGCATTTCTCTCCCGAACAATGAATCGGGTATCTCATAATAATATTTTCCATCTACTTGATGTACCTTAAACATTCCCTTATCGGTTTTAGCTTTTTCGGTAATTACATCTTTATAGGGTTTAATACCCGGTTTGGCAGGACCTGCCGGAGCGCTAGCTGCCGCTGGGGCTGCTGCTGGAGCACTTGGCTTTTTTTGTGCCACTGCACTAGTAATTCCTAGGGCAATAAACACTAAACTTAAAGCTAAATGACTTGTGGTACGAAAGTTTTTAATCATATTTAATTGGTTTTGTTAATAAATAAATACAATGAGATAGAAAATTCGTAAATCTCATTAAGTAAATATAAGTTATAGATATTAAAGTATATAATTCAATACATTAATAAGTTTGTTGGATAACTAAAGGAATAAAAATCCCAATAGTTAAATTTCTACCAGGGTTAAAAAAACCAAGACTAGGATTTAATCCGTTTAATCTCCCCGGTTTTAGGCGACTTAGGTGGTCGTAGTATTTTTTGTTTAATAAATTATTTCCAGCCACATGAATTTTTAGGGGCATTTTATGTATTAAAATGCTGGTACCTATGCCCGCATTTAATAGGGTGTAAGCCCCCGTGCTTGTTTCAAAAACATCGATACGTTTTTGGGCAAATACGTGGTCTAAGCCTAAAGATAAATAGGAGTTTTTCAATCCTTTAAGTTTTGGCTCTAAGCGAAAATCATTTCTAACAACCCCCGCTGGAATAAAGGGAAGTGCCCTACCAGTTGTTTTATTACTGGCTCGAGTATAGGCAAAACTACTTTCTATATGCAATACATCCATTGGGTGTAGCGTGATGCTAAACTCGGTTCCAGTCAGCACCGCATTGTCTTGTCCAAAACGGTAAACCGGCAAAACAGTTCCATTGTTGGTAATGGTTTCACCCCCCAATTGGCGGGCATAGATGTATCGATTAATTTGGTTATAAAAGACAGTCCAATCCACATCTATTTTTTCGGTATGAAAACCAAGAGCCAAATCGGTATATAAACTTCGTTCAGGTTTTAGCGTACTGCTTCCAATTTCATAACGAAAAGCACCCTCATGAACCCCGTTAGCAGATAATTCGGCAATATTGGGTGCCCGAAATGCCGACCCCACATTGGCTTTAATATTCCACACCTCTCCAAACTCTTGGGTGAAACCAACCGCCGCACTTACATTGCTAAATTTATTTTCAAACGCATCGAAAATAGCTGTACCATTTTCAACCAATTCTTCCGATTTGGTTTGTTTTTGATCCAAGCGAAGTCCAACATTTAAACTTGTTTCTTTCCAACTCTTTTTTAGGTAACCAAACATTCCCCATTCCATTGAGTTATAATTGGGCACCAAAAATTCTTGCCCCTCATTGCTGTTTTTTTGGTTTACCGTAGAAACGCCAAATACTCGTTCTAAACCATTTTTATCCGGAAAGAAATATTTAAAGTCACTACTTAATGTGTTCAAATCAAAAAACAACCCGGGAACCGATTGATCATCTTCAAACTCTTTCCGTTGGTTTTTTTGAAAAGTTATATTGCTTCTAAGTCTACCCGAACCCAACAGAACGTTGCTGTTAAATGCTATTTTTTTATGCAGTATTGCTTGATTAGGCAAAAGCAATTTTCGGCTATTTATTTGACTCGGGGTCAATACATTACCACTAGCATTTTCAAATTCACCATTTGCATTTGGTAAAAAATCGGGCAAGCCCACATTGCTAATAAAGCTCGTCACGTTTAGGTGTGCATAGCCCCATTTTTTGTTTATTCCCACCTGTCCACTCAGGTTTTGTTCGTTAAAGCCGGTATTGGGAATTCTACCGATAGGTGTTTCGTAACCCTTTTCGTTTTTAAACGATATTCTCGAGCGCCAAACAAAGCCGTTTTTGTTGCCAAAAACCATTGCCGAGTTTCCAAACATTGCACCATTACTTGAAAAACTACTTAGCACCTCTCCTTTAATTTGACCCTCGGGTGCTGGCAAGGGGTCAACCAGATTAATAACACCTCCTAGCGCATCAGAACCATACAAAAGGCTAGCCGCACCCTTTAACACCTCCACCTTATCAACATTAAATTGATCTATTTCTATACCGTGTTCATCTCCCCACTGCTGGCCCTCTTGCTTAGCCCCATCGGCCAACGTAATTACTCGGTTATAACCTAAACCACGAATAACTGGTTTAGACACTCCTCCGCCCGTGGTAATTTGCGAAACCCCCGGTATTTTGCTTAGGGCGTCTATAATATTGGTAGACTGATTGAGTAATTTTTCTCGTTCAACCAAACTTATACTGGCACTATTTTTTCGATTATCTGCACTTGATGTGCTTCCGGTAATTACCACCTCATGGCCCTCAATGCTACTTTGCCCAAGTTTAAAAACCAATACGCCCGTATTTGCAAAATCAACATTTTGAGTGCTGGTTTTGTAGCCTATGTAGCGTACTTCTATCAAAAATAGGCCCCTTGCCGGGGTATTACTCAGTATAAATTCGCCTTTACTATTGCTAGATGTACTTAGCCTTAAATCGGGAATGGAAACGGTTGCCCCCACGATATTTTCGCCAGTTTTGGCGTCTTGAATACGCCCCTTTACCACTGCCTGTGCCCAAGAGCCAGTATATATCAGTTGAAATAGGATGAATGCCATCCAAAAAATCTTTTTCATAAAAAATGAGTTAAAATAAAACAGATCACACGGGTTTTCCGTGTGCTTAATACAAACAACTATTTATGAAAAAGCGGGCGGCCCCCTAAGACTATAATGAATACTCGTTGGTTTAAACAAACGAGTGGTGTGTTGTATACTAAATGATAAACCAATCTGCTCTACTAAAATTTGTGTAGCCGAGGCCGTTACAAACGATTTTTCGAAATGTACCGAACAGGCCCAGCAGAAACTATTTTTTAAGGCAAAATGGTTTTTATGCTGACAAGTTTGTTCAGCGGTTTTGCTACATGAATTTAATTGACTTGAAACCGTTCGGTGTCCGTGAAAAAAATCAACAGGAATTACACTTAGCGAAAAAGCCAGCAAAAGAATTGCCGATAGGATACGATTTCTAAGTGTTTTCATGATTATTAGCTAAGTTAAGTAAAAAAACAATTTTACTACCTTCGTATAGGTAATAAAACCACTACCCATGAATACCGAAAAAATAAATTTGTCTGTAAAAAATACACCAACCGGTACAAAGCTACATTGTAAGGGTTGGGTTCAAGAGGCAGCTTTGCGTATGCTCTTAAATAATCTCGACCCAGATGTGGCCGAGCGCCCAGAAGACCTCATTGTTTATGGAGGTAGAGGAAAGGCGGCCCGAAATCCGGAAGCGCTAGCTCTAATTATTAAAGCGCTACAAGATTTAGAAGAAGACGAAACCCTATTAATACAGTCGGGTAAGCCAGTTGGTATTTTACCCACCCACAAAGACGCCCCCCGGGTAATCATTTCCAATTCGCAATTGGTGCCGCATTGGGCAACCCAACAACATTTTGATGAGTTAGAAGATAAGGGCCTAATGATGTATGGCCAAATGACCGCTGGTTCGTGGATTTATATCGGTTCGCAAGGAATTGTACAAGGAACCTACGAAACATTCGGCGAATTGGCACGTCAGCATTTTGGTGGCACCCTAAAAAACACTCTATCGGTAACTGCGGGTTTAGGGGGCATGGGCGGTGCTCAACCCTTAGCCATTACCATGAACGAGGGAGTCTGTTTAGCTGCCGAAGTAGAAGAATGGCGTATTCAGAAACGACTAGAAACACGCTATATAGATGAAATTTGTTACGATATTGATGAAGCCATCGATCGAGCAATTCAGTATAAAAAAGAGGGTAAGGCCCTATCTATTGGCGTGGTGGCCAATGCGGTTGATTTATTAAACCGCATGATTAAAAGGAATATTACACCAGATACGCTTACCGATCAAACATCAGCCCACGACCCACTTGTGGGTTATTTTCCCGAAGGTTTGTCTGTGGAACAGGCAAATACACTTCGCGAAAGCAACCCCGCTGAATACACCAAACAATCGTATGCCACCATGGCTAAGCATGTACATTGCATGCTCGAATTGCAAAAACGAGGAGCCATTACCTTCGATTACGGCAACAACCTTCGTGGCAGAGCTCTTGAGGTTGGTGTGAAAAACGCTTTTGATTTCCCGGGATTTGTTCCGGCCTATATCCGCCCGCTTTTTTGTGAAGGCAAGGGTCCGTTCCGTTGGGCAGCACTCAGCGGCGATCCAGCCGATATTGCGGTAACCGATCAAGTAATTCTCGATCTTTTCCCGGAAAATGAAGGCCTTCGTCGGTGGATTACCATGGCGCAAGAACGCATTGCTTTTCAGGGCCTACCCGCCCGAATTTGCTGGTTAGGTCAAGGTGAACGAGAAAAAGCTGGATTGGCCTTTAATAAATTGGTAGCAGAAGGTAAGGTAAAAGCACCCATTGTAATTGGTAGAGACCACCTAGATACCGGTTCGGTAGCATCGCCAAACAGAGAAACCGAAGCCATGAAAGATGGCTCTGACGCTGTGGCCGACTGGCCAATTTTAAACGCCTTAATTAATACGGCCGGTGGTGCCAGCTGGGTATCTTTACATCATGGTGGCGGGGTGGGCATTGGCTACTCCATTCATGCTGGGATGGTTATCGTGGCCGATGGAACCGCTGATGCAGCACGCAGAATTCAACGAGTGCTTCACAACGATCCGGCTATGGGAGTTATTCGCCATGCCGATGCCGGTTACGATATTGCACAAGACACAGCCCGTAAACATAAATTAGATTTAAAACAACGTTTAAGCAAATGAGACCCGGCGAAGTAAATAAAAAGTTTGAAGCTTTGCAGCAGCGCATTGCACAGGAGTTTGAAAGCGAAGCGCCCGATTTAAAGGTTTTTCTCTTTTTAATTGGGGTACAGGAATTGGGCCAGGGTCCGCAAAAATTTAGCAAGCGCCAAAAAGAAGAACTGATGCACATTGCCAATTGTAGGCTTTTTAGCGAACTAGGCTTTTATGAATTAGAGGGCCTCGATCAGGATGGTTGGCCGCATTGGAAATTGGTAAAACCTGTGCCGGCCTATACCCTTTTAGAGCAAGAATTAATACTCAAATCGCTAATTGTTGCTTATTTTGATAATCAATAAACAACGTATATATTTATAAAAACAGCATATTATGAAAAAAACACTTATCGCTTGCTTGGTATTTCTTTCTTTGAATGCCTTAGCAGCAAAACCTAAACATCAATTTGTACGCATTAGTACCGAAAAAGGAACTTGCGTGGTTCTTTTATACAATCAAACACCGCTGCACCGCGATAATTTTGTGAAAATAACCCAAGAGGGTAAGCTAAGCGAAACGCTTTTTCATCGGGTAATTAAAGGCTTTATGATTCAGGGTGGCGACCCCGATTCTAAAACAGCTAAACCGGGCCAAGCTCTTGGTGATGGCGATTGGGGTTATACCGTGCCTGCTGAATTTCGCGATAGCTTATTTCACAAAAAGGGAGTAATTGCCGCTGCTAGAGATGATAATCCAAGCAAAGCATCGAGCGCTTGCCAATTTTATTTGGCGCAAGGCAAGGTGTTTACCGATGAGCAATTAGACTTGTTGGAACAAAATCGCTTAAAACGAAAAATCCCCACTTGGCAACGAGAGGTGTATAAAACATTGGGAGGTATTCCGCATCTCGACCAAAATTACACCGTATTTGGAGAAGTGGTTCAAGGAATTGAAATGATAGATACGATTGCCGCCGTAAAAACAGGTGCTGCAGATAGACCCGTTGAAGATGTACGTATGACCGTAACGGTTTTAAAGAAAAAAGAAGCCAAAAAATTAGAAAAATCACTAGGCTTGGCTAGCAAACCATGAAAATAATCACCTACAATGTAAACGGTATACGTGCTGCACTAAGTAAAAACTGGCTAGATTGGCTGAAGGCCACCCAAGCAGATGTGGTGTGTTTGCAAGAAATTAAAGCAAGCCCCGACCAGTTGGTTGATTTGCATTTGCTTGAAGAGTTGGGTTATCAGCATTATTGGTATCCAGCCGAGAAGAAAGGTTATAGTGGTACCGCTATTTTTACCAAAATTACACCCACACATGTAGAATACGGCTGCGGCCTGCCCAATTATGACCGGGAGGGTAGAGTAATTCGTGCCGATTTTGAACATTGCTCGGTATTAAGCACCTATTTTCCTTCGGGTTCAAGTGGCGATGAACGCCAAGCTTTTAAGAATCAATTTTTAAGTGATTTTCAACTATACATCAACGACTTAAAAACCAGCATTCCCAATTTAGTAATCTGCGGCGACTATAATATTTGCCACAAACCGATTGATATTCACAACCCCAAATCTAACGCCAACTCTTCTGGTTTTTTACCCGAGGAGCGTGAGTGGATGGAAAATTTTATTCAAAGTGGTTTTGTAGATTCTTTCAGACATTTTAACGATGAACCACACCACTATACCTGGTGGAGTTACCGTGCAGGTGCCCGCTCTAAGAATTTGGGTTGGCGCATTGATTATACCTTGGTGAGCGAATCGTTGAAAGCCAATTTAAAACGAGCAGCCATTTTACCCGATGCCAAACATTCGGACCACTGCCCGGTATTGGTAGAGTTAGCCTTTTAATATGGAAACAAGTCTTTTCACCAACATCAACACCCTGGTGGGTATACACGATGCCGATCTTCTGTTGTTACGTGGTGCCGATATGGCGCAACTCCCCAGTTTTAAAAATGCTTGGTTGTTGGTAGAAGATGGCCGCATTGATGCCTTTGGTTCTATGGATGCTTTGCCCACAAACGCTTCGCAACTCAAACAAATTTCATTGAATGGTGCATGGGTTTTTCCCTCTTGGTGCGATTCGCACACTCACTTGGTTTTTGCGGCCAGCAGAGAAGAGGAATTTGTATTAAAAATTCAGGGTAAAAGCTATGAAGAGATTGCCCTTGCCGGTGGTGGCATTTTAAACTCGGCACAAAAAATACAAGCCTGCTCAGAAGATGAGCTCTTTGCTTTGGCTAAACAACGTTTGCAAAAAGTAATGGCCACGGGAACCGGAGCCATCGAACTGAAAAGTGGTTATGGGCTAAGTGTAGAAGGCGAAATAAAAATGCTACGGGTAATAAAACGCCTGAAGGAATGGTCCCCTATTCCCATAAAAGCCACTTTTTTGGGCGCCCATGCTTACCCCCAAGAATTCAAAAAAAATCACCAAGGATATATAGACCTGTTGCTTAAAACCCTGTTGCCCAAAATTGGTGCAGAGGGTTTGGCCGATTATATAGATGTATTTTGTGAACAAGGATTCTTTTCTTTAGCAGAAACGGAACAAATTTTAACCGCTGCCGCAGCGTATGGTTTAAAACCTAAAATACATGCCAACCAATTATCTGCCAGCGGAGCAGTAGAGTTGGCGGTTCGCCACCAAGCCCTCTCAGTAGATCATTTAGAGGAAATGAATGCCGCTGCTGAAGATGCACTTGCCAACAGCAACACCATTGCTACCCTCTTGCCCAATTGCTCGTTATTTTTGGGCATCCCTTTTGCCAATGCCCGCCGCTTGCTTGCTAAAAATGTGTGCCTGGCGCTAGCTTCCGATTATAACCCAGGTTCAGCTCCTTCTGGAAATATGAATTTGGTGGTTTCGTTGGCGTGTATGCGCCAAAAAATGCTCCCGGAAGAAGCCATTAATGCCGCTACCCTAAATGGTGCCGCAGCCATGGAACTGTCGGATATGTACGGTAGTTTAAGTGTGGGCAAAGTGGCCAATTTCTTTTATACCAAAGCATTGCCTTCATTGGCTTATCTACCATATTCATTTGGAGAAAACCTTATTGAGGGTGTATTTATAAACGGAAAACGCTACGAAAATGAGTAGGCTTTATATCTACAGCTCGGCCGATTTACTAGCGCTTACTTCTTGCAGAGAGGGGGAGACAAAATTAGGCCAAGAGTTTGCTACCGTTTCTACTTTAGAGCACTTGGCTACTAGTACCGCAAAATTTGTGGTGGTGGGTTTAGCCGAAGATATTGGTGTGTTAGCGAATGGCGGGAAGTCCGGCTCTGCCAACACTTGGTCGGAAGTTCTTCCGGTATTATGCAACATTCAAGCCACAGAAAAACTAGCCGGGGCCGATGTGCTGCTTTTGGGTTGTTTAAGCTTTGAGGAAGAATTGAAGCAAGCTCAAGGAGCCGATACAGCACAATTAAGAACCCTAGTTTCCAGCATTGATAAAGCGGTGGCGCAACTTGCCCAAGCAATTTTTGCCACCGGAAAAGTGCCCATTTTTATTGGTGGAGGCCATAACAACGCTTACCCTATTTTAAAGGCATTTTCGAAGACCCACAAACAGGGTGTAAACACAATAAATATAGATGCACATGCCGACTTTAGGGCGCTTGAAGGCCGACATAGCGGTAATGGATTTTCATATGCTTTTCAGGAGGGGCTTCTACATAAATATGCCGTATTGGGACTTCACGAAAATTACAATGCTCAGTATTTAAGAACCGAATTATCCAGCAATCCGGATCGTATACAAGCGACTTA
>JAIPAN010000012.1 GCA_021740025.1 Sphingobacteriaceae bacterium | reverse complement strand
GAATTAGCAAAACTGAAAGCCAAAACAGAAGAAAAAGGCTTTACCATCATTCCACTAAAAATGTTTGTAGGCAGCCGCGGCTTTGCTAAAGTGGTAATTGGATTGGCTCAGGGTAAAAAGATTTACGATAAACGGGAAACACTCAAAGATCGCGACTCTAAGATAGAGATGGATCGGGCCATGAAACGCTAATTACCATGCTTGATCGCCCAATAAAGGCACAAAGCGAAAAGTATCTAACACAATTTTTTCGAACTCGGTTTCGCTTACACGCAAAACGGTAACCATTTTTTGCTCGTTAGCATCGCCAACCGGAATAACCAAAATACCACCCACTTTTAATTGTTTAAGCAATATTTCGGGCACCAATGGGGCACCAGCCGTAACAATTATTTTATCGTAAGGAGCCTGCTCGTCAATACCCAAAGAACCATCGCCCAAAAAAAACTGCGGATGATAGCCCATTTTTGGCAAAACCTGAATGGTGCGTCTGAATAAGTTCTCTTGACGTTCAATGGTAAACACTTTTGCGCCCAATTCTAACAGCACACAAGTTTGGTAGCCAGAACCGGTACCAATTTCCAATACCTTATCGCCTTTTTGAATGTGCAACAACTCGGTTTGGTAGGCAACTGTATAGGGCTGAGAAATGGTTTGTCCATCGCCAATAGGAAATGCAATGTCTTTATAGGCTTGGTTCCAAAACGTTTCGTCGAAGAAAAAATGACGGGGAACCTTGCCAATGGCTGTCAATACTTGTTCATCGGAAATGCCCCGCTCACGCAATAAAGCCACCAATTTTTTTCGGGCACCCTGTTCTCTATACTTATCAACAAATTTATAGGCCATTTTTACAAAAATAGGTGTTTTAAGCGATTAATACGGGTCGACATCTACTTGAATGATGCACCCTTTTGAAAGTACCTCTTGCTCAAAGCCTTGTAAAATTTGCTGCAAGGCGATTTTCACTTTTTGGGCAGAAAGTCCTTCTTTTTCTACCTTTAGTAAAATATCTTGCAAGTAATAATTTCTAATGCGGTTTACAAAAGGGGCTTCGGGGCCAAGCACCCTATCTCCAAACTGCTGGCGTAGTAAAGCGGCTACATATTCGGCTATTTGATTCAGTTTTACGGGATCTTTGTGTTTTATGCACAGGCTAATTAGGCGGTATAAGGGTGGGTACTTGTAATTCCTACGCTCAATAAGTTCTGTTTGAAATAATCCTTCGTAATCATTATCTATAACTTGCTGTAATACTCTATTGTGAATATCATGGGCCTGTACGATTACTTTCCCCCGTATATCTCGTCGGCCTGCCCTACCCGAAACTTGGGCTAAGAGCTGAAAGCTACGCTCAAAAGCCCTAAAGTCAGGGAAATTAAGCATCGAATCGGCATTTAAAATACCTATGGTGCTTACATTGGCAAAATCGAGACCCTTGGCTACCATTTGGGTGCCTACCAAAATATCTATTTTTTTATCTTCAAAATCACTTATTAATTGCTGAAAACCGTATTTGGTTCGGGTGGCATCTACATCCATACGGGCAATACGGGCCTCCGGAAAAATAAGGCTCAATTCATCTTCCACTTTTTCGGTACCAAAGCCCTTATGCTCTATTTTGGTAGAACCGCAAGCCGGGCAAAGAGGCACCGTATCTTGGCGGTAGCCACAATAATGGCAATGCAATTTGCCGCTACTTTTGTGATAGGTTAAACTCACTTCGCAGTTGATGCACTTAGGCGTATAGCCACAAGTTGCGCACAATAACACAGGTGCGTAACCCCGTCTGTTTTGAAAGAGTATAATTTGTTCTTTACGAGCCAAGGCGCCTTTAATTTCGCTTAAAAGTACGCTGGTAAAGTGCGACTGCATGGTTTTTCGCTTGGTTTCGTCGGGAATGGAAACCACCTGAATATCGGGCAATTGAACCCCTCCATACCGCTCAGAAAGTGTAATAAGTCCGTATTTGCCAATTTTAGCATTGTAATACGATTCGAAACTTGGAGTAGCCGAACCCAACACTACCTTGGCTTTAAATAGCGATGCTAGAAAAATGGCTGAATCTCGAGCATGGTAACGTGGAGCTGGATCGAATTGTTTAAAGGAATTTTCGTGCTCTTCATCTACCACTACCAAGCCTAAGTTATTGAAAGGTAAAAAAACGGCGGATCGGGCACCTAAAACAACCTGATAGTCGCCATTAAGTACTTTTTGCCAAATTTCGGCCCGTTCGTTATCGTTAAATTTAGAATGATACACACCTATTTTGGTGCCAAATATTTTTTGCAAACGCTGAATTACTTGGGTGGTTAGGCCAATTTCGGGGAGTAGGTACAATACCTGTTTGCCTTTTGCCAGATATTCTTCGATGAGGCGAATATAGATTTCGGTTTTGCCCGAAGCCGTAACGCCATGCACCAAGCAAACTTCTTTTTCTTGCAGATTTGTTTTGAGTTGATTTAGAGCCTCTTGTTGGGGAGTACTGAGTGTAAACTCGGCATCCAAATCGGCTTCTACACCCGATAAGCGACTCACTTCTTGCTCTACTAGTATAAACACTTCTTTTGCAACTAAAGCTTGTAATGTAGCCGCTGAGGCATCACTTGCCTCCAATAAATCGCTCTTGGCAATTTCGTTTTGGGTTTTAGCCAATTGTAAATAGGCTTGCAACACGTCTACTTGCTTGGGAGCTCGTTCTAGCAGGTCAAATAAGGCTCTTCGGTTGGCGGCATCGGCATAGAAACTGTTTAGCTGAACATAGGTTTTTGTTTTAGCCCGATATTTTTCGGTTAATTCTTCCGATATGGTAATCATTCCTTTATCGAAAAGTGCCCTAAGAATAGGGAATACCGTTTTTTGATCGAGAATTTTCACAATCTCAGCAATGGTCAATACGGGTTGTATTTCTAAGGCATCTAAGAGCAAAAACTCTTTATCTGTTAAGGTAGATTTATCGTAATCAGCATCAATATTTAACGTTACCTTGGTTTCACTGGCCAATTTAAGGGCCGATGGCAGGGCTGCTTGCATCACTTCGCCTAACGTACACAGGTAATAGGCCGACATCCATTCCCAAAGAGCCAATTGTTGGGCAGTTACGATGGGAAATTCATCTAATACATCTAAAATGTACTTTGCTTCATAGCCAACAGGTGCTTTATCTGAAATAGAAAAAATAATAGCCGTATATACTCTATTTCTCCCAAATTGCACCACTACCCTTTTCCCAATAGCTATGTTGTTCACTAAATTTTGGGGTACTCGGTAGGTATAGGCCTTGCTAATAGCCAAGGGCAATACTACATTTACAAAAAAGGTTTGGCGCTCGGTGCTTTCTGCTGGCATTTATTTCTTTTTAAATGCGCTGAAAAATAAAAATACCCAACCTATAATAAAAAATAGGCCTCCTAGTGGGGTAATAGGGCCGAAAAACGCTGTGTTTATAGTTAAAATCTCTCTTAAAGAAAGTAGATATAAAGAGCCAGAAAAGCATACAATACCGAAAACAAAGAACCAAGCCGATAAACGAATAAATCTATTGGTTGGTAGCGTAGCCAAAAGCAACAATGCCAAAGCATGTATAAACTGATAGTTGACGGCTGTTTTCCAATTTTCAAGTGCGGTTGCACTTAATTGTGCTTTAAGTGCGTGCGCACCAAAAGCACCAAAAATAACGGCTATAATACCAAAAATGGCTGCTATTTGGCGTATTCTACTTGTTGAAATTGAAGAAATCATGGTCTTGCTAAGTTAATAATTAGGGATACAATTCTTTTGCTGTAAATAAAAAATTAAATTTGTTTAACACATGATGAAACGCAGCCTATTTATTTTGCTTTTTTGCCTTGCTTTAGTCAAGCCCAGCCTGTCTCAAGTTTCGTTATACAACAGCCGAACGCTTTTTGATAGTTTTGAAAATCCGGCACAAAAAGCATTTTATACCGATAGTAGCAAACAGTTTGCCTTCAACTTCTTTTTTCCAACAATAAGTTTAAGTGCTTCGGCTTCTGGCACAGCCAAAAACACGCTTAAAGGAATGATTTTTAATAACCTGAACGATAGTGAGAATTTACCCATTAATGGCAAAAGTTATACCCATTTTGCCAGCAATACCAATATTTATGTATTGAGTTTTAAATGGTTTAAACGGGTAAAATCTCAGCAAGAAGCTGGTTTTTCTTGGCAGATAAGAAACGATAGTTGGGCTAGAGTAAGTAATCCAACTTTTTCAATTTTCGACACGTTTAATCGTTTTCCAGACAATAGTTACTCCAATATTTTCAATAATAAAGGCTATCAACAAACTTTTCATCAATTTGCTTTTACCTACCGTGAAAATTTCACAAAAACCGTTGGCTTGGGTGTAAAATTGAGTTTACTAAGCGGTATTGCCTATACTGGTGCAAACATTACATCTTCTGATATTACTATCGATCGTACCAGTAACCAATATACTGCGAATTTTGCGGGTACGTTCCGATCTACAACCATTGCCGATACGGCTGTAAACCAAGCCGTGCTCCCAACTTTTAAAAATCCGGGTATTGCCTTTACGGCTAATGTTAATTTTAGGTTTAAAAAAGGATGGATGGTAATGGCCAATGTGAAAGATATAGGATTTATTCATTGGAATAGGAATAGTACAGAAGTATATCGCTTAAGTAGTAGCATTAACATGAGCCAAGCTAATGCAAACAATGCCGATCGGCGATTAGCCGATTCTCTAATTAATACTTTTGATAACAGTATTTATCAAAATGAAGGTTTTTATAGCCCCATGAATGGCAAATTAGAAGTATTGGTGAGTAAAAATTTCGGTGCTTACCATCCCAATATATTGCTATCTAAAAACCTGTGGTACCCAGGTGGTCAAGCTACATTAATAAATAATTTTTTGCTTAAAAACCACGTATTAAGCCTAACGCCTTCGTATAATTTTTTAAAGTTTATGAATATGGGCGGGCAGTATCTATATAAAACACCCAACTTTGAGTTTTTTATAGGTAGCGATCAATTGTTTCAAACCATCTCATTTGCAAAGGGCGCTATACATTCGGATGCTAGTGCAGTTAAGGGTAGTTTGAGCATGGGCTTTTACATGGGCTTATCGGCCAAAATTGGTCGTTTAATGGAACATCCGCTCAATGCGAATCGTATTCCGGGTATTGGGCAACCTAAAGACAATAAAAACAGCTTCTTCAGAAAACTATTTGGGAAGAAATAGCTATTTCTTTTTGGGTTGAGTAACCATAAAATCTTTCAAGTAATATGGCTCAAAATAAGCCAAATCTGCTAGCTCTCCTTTTGTGAATTTTTCGAAAGCAAGGCTGGTTAAATCTGCGGCAGAATTCACGTGAGGTTCAAAGCGGTATCGCTTTGCATCAGAATATAGCGCTTTACACTTTTCGGCTCCATCGCCAAAAAATACGAGGGTGTAATCTGCAAAAGTAGCAAAGCTATGCTCGTCTAAAATTACTGCCTTAACGTCTTCTACAGGACTTAAATTAACGTCATATACGGCCAAGTACACTTCCATACGACGGGCGTCTATCATGGGGCAAAGAATAGTTGTATCAGTAGCTAAACTTTGCTTTGCTGAAGCCATGGCCTGCAGGGTAGAAACGGATATTAAGGGAATATCTAAAGCAAAACAAAGCCCTTTAGCAGTAGACACGCCAATGCGCAAACCGGTATAAGAACCCGGGCCCATGCTTACAGCTACGGCATCTAAATCTTCATAGCTTTTATTGGCCGCATTTAATACCTCATCAATAAATAAGGTTAGGTGTGATGTATGAATATTGGCTTCATGTTGTTCTTTAATGGCCAATACTTTCCCATCGGATGCCAAGGCAACCGAGCAAGAACTTGTACCAGTTTCTAATTGAAGGATGAGTGCCATATACTATTTCTTAAGGAACTGGATCGTGGCCATGCCCACCCCAGGGGTGACAGCGCCCAATACGTTTAATGGTTAACCAGCCACCTTTAATGGGGCCGAATTTCTCAATAGCTTCTTTACCATACTGCGAACACGTGGGTGTATACCTGCAAGCAGCGCCTAATAATGGAGATAAAAACCACCGATATACTTGAATAATTCCTAAAAACAAACGACCTAAGAGAAACTTCATGATTCCCCTCCTTCTGCATGCTGATATTCTTTAACCAAGGTTTTTAAAGCATTAAGCAGTTTTGGCTCCAATTCAGTAGAAGGCAGTATTTCTTTACCAATGTAGCTAATACCCAAGCAAATTGGCCGTTCAGCTAAAATAAAATGATATAAATGGTTTGCTTTATGTATACGATACAATTCTCGTATGCGGCGTTTAATCAGATTTCGATCTACCGCTCGTTTATACCTACGTTTAGAAACTTGTATAACTACTTGCACAGGAGCATCTTGCTCAGTAGTTGGCATCCACGTAAATCTAAAAGGGTATAAAAGAAAAGAAGAACCGTCATGAAAAAGCTTATCTAAAAGCTTTGTACTACATAACCGTTCTTCTTTTTTAAAAGTGTGCATGAATAGATTGCTTGCGCTGGTTCAGAATAGTTCTGAGCTGCTACAACCACCAAGGGCGGCAAGCAACCAAACACTATGCTTTATGACGACGCTCGTCGGATACTGACAATTTTTTTCTGCCTTTAGCTCTTCTAGAGGCTAATACTCTTCTTCCGTTAGCAGTGCTCATGCGTTCTCTGAACCCATGTTTGTTTCTTCTTTTTCTCTGGGAAGGCTGAAATGTTCTTTTCATTACTTAATATTTTTGCGCTTGAAAACAAGAGTGCAAATATAGGGTTGTTTTTATTTAAATCAAATTTTATAAAGCAAATTTTAGCCTTTTTGCCTTTTTAATAAATCTCTTATCTCTGTAAGTAGTTTTTGATCTTTACTTAAGCTATCTTTTCCCAAGAGTTCATCCTCTTTTCGCTGTAGGGCATTTATAAATTTAACCAATAAAAAAACGCAAAAGGCTACTACCAAAAATTGAATAACGGTATTGATAAAACTACCGTATTTAATGGCTACTTCGCTTACTTTATGCAGTTCATCGGCTGGTTTTAGTACAATTTTCTTGTTTGCAAAGTCAATTCCTCCGGTAATATAACCTATTGGAGGCATCAATACATCATCAACCAAAGCCGTTACAATTTTACCGAAAGAGGCACCAATAATAACCCCCACCGCTAAATCGATTACGTTGCCACGCATGGCAAACTCTTTAAATTCTTTTACAAAGCCCATAAAAAACGTATGAATGCACTAAATTACCAATCTTTACCGAAAATACACCATAAACTAGTTCTCCCAACGAGTTAATTTGCATGATTTAATGTAATTTAGCGGGCAATTACCCATGTTAAAGCAACATCTACAGCAGAAACTTCTGCAGAAACTTTCTCCTCAGCAAATACAATTTATTAAGTTGCTGCAAGTGCCCACTGTTGCGCTAGATAGCCGCATTAAGGAAGAATTGGAAGAAAATCCGGCCTTAGAAGATTTGAGCTTAGCCAACATGACCGAAGAGCTGGAGGAATACCCTGATAAAGATGCAGACGAACAATTTAGCGGAGAAGAAAGCAGCGAAGAATTTAATGTAGATGATTACCTGCAAAACGACGATGTAAAAGATTACGCTACCGGCTACGAGTACAATACTGACGACGATGAAAACCCGAAAGAAGTTCCTTTTGCTATGCAAACTTCTTTTTTCGAAAATTTACAAGCCCAATTAGATTTATTACCCCTCTCCGACCAGGATTACCAAATTGGAAAACAACTTATTGGCAGTTTAGATGACGATGGCTATTTAAGACGCCCGATTTTATCTTTAATGGACGATTTAGCTTTTTCACAAAACGTATTTGTAGAAGAAGCTGATATTTTAGAGGTGCTTAAGTTGGTACAAGGTTTAGATCCGGCTGGCATAGCCGCCCGGGATTTGCAAGAATGCCTGCTTATTCAATTGCGAAAAAAAGAGCCGTCTAAAATTATACTTAAGGCGATAGAAATTGTAGAACATCATTTGGATGAATTTACCAGAAAACACTACGATAAGTTGGAGAAATCACTCCAATTGACTAGCGCCGAACTGAAGGAGGCCATACAAGAAATTTTAAAATTAAATCCGAAACCTGGCGACAATAATGAGGTAAATAGTAAACAGTTGCAGGTTATCCCCGATTTTCATATTAGAAACAACGAGGGTGTGCTAAGTTTGACCCTAAATGGCCGAAACGCACCCGAATTACGGGTAAGCAGAGAATATCAAGAACTTTTTAGCCATTACGATCAAGCAGCCCAGAAAGATAAAAAAATGCGGGAGGCCGTTCAATTCGTAAAACAAAAACTCGATTCGGCAAAATGGTTTATTGATGCCATTAAACAAAGGCAACAAACACTGCTAAAAACCATGAATGCAATTATGCATTTTCAATATCCCTATTTTTTAAGTGGCGATGAGCGCAATTTAAAACCCATGATATTGAAAGACATTGCCGAGCAAATTGATATGGATATTTCTACCGTATCGAGGGTAGCCAATTCGAAATATGTGCAAACAGAATTTGGTACATTTTTACTAAAATCATTTTTTTCTGAGGCCATACAGCTAGAAAGTGGCGAAGAGGTTTCTAACAAAGAAGTGAAAAAAATATTAGAAGAGTGCATTGGCAACGAAGATAAAAACAACCCCTTAGCCGACGAAAAATTAACCGATATTTTAAAAGAAAGAGGCTACCACATTGCCCGTAGAACGGTAGCCAAATACCGCGAAGCAATGAATATTCCGGTAGCCCGTTTACGCCGAGAATTGTAAAATTACCAATTCATTTGCGGGCAGGTTACTCGGTACCTGTTATTCAATAAAATGCCCACTACAATTTCATGAGAACCGTTACTTACCGTATTCAATCGGGAAGTAGTAAAATCGTAAGAATAGCCCACATTAAGCAAATAACCAAGCGTAAAACCAGCCGTTGCCGAAAAAGAATCGCCGCGGCGATAGCCGCCTCCAATCCAAAATTTATCTTTAAAAGCAAGCTTTACATTGGCATCGGTACCAATACCTGTACTTTCACCCATATAATTTACTAACACAGATGGAAAAGCGGCTATATCTTCAGTTAAGGACACTTTATAGCCTGCATTGATTAAAAATTGAGGATTTAACTTCTCGGAATGTGCAACAGTATTGCTTAAAAATAAGCTACGATTAGGTAAAAGCTGATGGATGGCTACTCCCCCATAAAAACGAGATCCATACACCCATGTTCCTATACTTAGTGTCGGTACCACTTTTTGGAAATTTGTAGTAGAAAAGAAAGGATCACCCGGATTTTCAAAAGTAATACTAGCCGCATCTAAAGCTACCTGAGTAAAGCCTGCAGAAACCCCAACCGATACGTTCAATTTAGTGGTAATACCCAAATGGTAGGCATAATTCAATTTCACTTCGGTATTTTTCAAAGGGCCAGTTTTATCTACCAAAGCAATAACACCCACACCATGGTGTGGGGCAGCAGCTTGGTAGCTTTGCACATAACTTCTACTCATGGGGTTCTCTCCAGTACCCGAAAAAGAATTTGCATTATCACCTAAATAATTTTTGCCCAATGCCGTGTGCATAGATACGTACTTCGTCTGTGGAGCCCCGGAAAGACCTGTCCATTGCATGCGATTGCCAAATCGCAAATCGGTATAATTTTCTATCCCTGCTACCGCGGGGTTAATTAAAAAACTATTTAGGGTATATTGGGTATGCTGTGGCTGTTGCTGCGCAAATACTTTGCTAAGCAGAAGTGAAAAAATAAGTAAGCAAACTCTACTGTCCATATTATTTGATTAAGGTTACAGAACCAGCCATCACTTTACGCCCATTACCCGGATTCACTACATAATAATATGTACCCATTGGCAATTCTGTACCATTAAAACGCCCATCCCATGGAGTGGCATAGCCCACCGAATAATAAACTTGTTGCCCATAGCGATTAAAAATTTGTACTGTAGGATTGGGATAACTAGTTAAATAGCGAATATTCCACACATCATTGTAGCCATCGGCATTGGGTGTAAAGGCATTCGGAATTTCGGGTAGTTGTAATACCCTAATAAAAATATTATCGGCTGCAACACATCCTTCTGCTGATGTTACAGTTAGAGTATATAAAATATCCTGATCTGGAGAAGCTATCGGGTTGACAATTTTCGGATCGCTAAGGTTTGTTATGGGTGACCATTGGTAGCTAAGGTTCTTACCACTAACTTGGGGCTGCAATTTTATGGCTCCACCTGCCAATATGGTGGTATCTCTACCCGTATTTATGGTTGGTGTGGCATAAACCGTAATGGTACGAGTAGCAGATGAAGAACAAGCATTGGTAGCAGTAAACGCATATGTAATGGTATGGGTACCCACTCCTGCTAGCTGCGGATTAAACATACCGGAAGAACTTACTCCCGGACCACTAAATTCTCCAAGGCCAGCAAAACCATATAACTCGGTAGCCTGAGTAATTTGGAAGGGGCTATTTTCTTGACACACATCTGGAAGTGCAGTAAAACTTACTTCGGGCACACCTTTAACTGTAATAACCTTACTTATCTCACTCATACATACACCACCAGAATATGCGACCAAACGTACGGTGTAATTATTAGGGATTTGGCTATGAAACGTAGGGTATTTAACGGTGTAAACCTTGTTAGGCACTGGGTTTTCATCAATTTCCACATTGCTGGGTAAATTTTGATAATCAAAATACCATTCTAATCTGGTGATATCGCCAAAGCCCGGTACAGAAGAATTATTCACAAAGGAAACCACATTGCTACTGCACAAATTAGTAGCATTTACAACCTCAAAATCGGCAATTGGGTTAATACCATTGACCCTAAAATTTTTGGTTTCTGTTTTGCTACACCCATCGGCAGTAGTTATCGTTAATGAAATAACATAATCACCTGGTAAAGAGTAGTTATGACTTGGGTTACGACTATTCGAAGTGTTTGGATTTGCAGGGTTAGCTAGGGCAGCATCGCCAAAATCCCATGCATAGATTAAATTGTTGGTACTTCCATCGGCATTGGTAGCTAAATTTGTAAAACGTGCAGATACATCTGACAAACAGAAATCGGGCACCTCAAAATCTACTACGGGCAAAGCAGCAACTACCAGCGATTCAGTATATGTTGCTTCGCATCCTAAATTGGTTTTAACGGTTAAGCTTACCAAATAGGTACCTGGGCCTGCGTAAATATGTTCTGGTTCACGGTCGGGGGATTGTTGCCCATCACCAAAATCCCATTTCCAAGTAGTAATCGTTCCTTCCTTAGTAGTTGATAGATTACTAAACCGAATGCTATTTTGTTCACACAAAGGAGTACTATGTGTAAATTGAGCAATGGGCAAAGCTGTAATATGAACGGGCTGTGGCGCACTGGTAATGGAACAATCGTCTACTGTAATTAGGGTAAGTGTAGTTAAATAATCGCCTGCTGCTGCATACACATGACTAAATGGAGCCCCAGCAACAGTGGTTTCCAGAATAGT
>JAIPAN010000011.1 GCA_021740025.1 Sphingobacteriaceae bacterium | reverse complement strand
TCACTATCTCTTCTACCCTATCTTTTTCTTCTTGGTTCATGCGGCCAGGGGTAATTTCTTCGGAAACGCCGGGTGTATATTTGGCTTCAAAATCGAAGAACTCTTTGGAAGAAATGATTTCGGTAGCAGGTAATACCTGAATGTCGTTTTTACCAAGATAAACACCAATGGTAAACTCTCTACCTTTAATAAACTCTTCTACAAGCACTTGGCTATCTACTTTAAAGGCCGATGTTAGGGCTTGAGGCAATTCGGCAGTGGCATTTACTTTACTCATACCAATGCTACTTCCTCCATTATTGGGTTTTACGAAATAAGGTAACTTTAAATTTTGCTCAATAAGGGTCGTATTTTCTGCCTTATCGGCAAAAAATTGGCACGATTTAGCCACGTATAAATTCGGAATATCGGCTACAATGGCCTTGGTATAACCCTTATTCATGCTAATTGCAGAAGTTAGTGCATCGCAACTGGTGTAGGGAATGTCCAATATGTCAAAATAACCTTGCAGCTTACCATCTTCACCAGGCGAACCGTGTAAACCAACAAACACTGCATCAAAAAGTATTTTTTTACCCCCTACTACCAAGCTGAAATCATTTTTATCAACCTCAAACACTTGCCCATTGGCTTCATAATACCACGATTCAGGGCTGATGATAATTTTGTAGACCACAAACTTAGCGGCATCTAAATTCTGCTCAATTTGAGCGGCACTTTTTAAGGAAATTACAGATTCGCCAGTGAATCCGCCGGTAATAAGGGCAATGGTTTTCTTCATATGTTCAAATATAGGGTAAAATTGCGAAGCTATTTAGCAAGATTAAACTTCCTATTTCCTTAATTTTCGATTAAATTTGAAATCAAATTAGCGTATAATCAAAAACACATGGGCAATTTCTTCGGCTATTTAACCACTAAAACGTTTCGTACTAATTTCTACTGGGCCTTAGCTGTGCTTGTTGCTTTCCTACTCATTACCTTTTATAGCTTACGATTTTACACCCACCACGGCGAAGGTGTTGCTGTACCCAAATTAAAAGGTTTAACTATTGAGAGTGCCATACAGGTTTTAGAATCGCAAGGCTTTCGCTACCAAATAGATTCGGTATACCAGCCCAACCAGGCCGCAGGTATTGTAATTGAACAAGACCCAGATCCGAATACCAACGTAAAACTCAATAGAACCATTTATTTAACTGTAATAACCCGCCTTTCGCCCATTGTGCGTTTTCCGGAATTGAGCAATAAAACCTATTTAGAGGCCGAGGCTACCTTGAGCAATTTTGGCTTAAAAGTGGGCGACACGACTTATGTTTCGGATGTGGCCAAAGATGTAGTGTTGCAGTTTTTATTTAGAGGCCGAGCGCTACAAGCTGGCGACGAAATTCCG
Organism: Sphingobacteriaceae bacterium; assembly: GCA_021740025.1. The sequence goes on along the minus strand of JAIPAN010000011.1, from coordinate 10,176 downwards.
AAAGGTTCTGTTGTAAATTTAGTGCTTGGCGATGGATTAGGCGCTAGTGAGGTTGATATTCCTGATTTGGTTGGCTTAACCCTTGACGAAGCCCGTATGGCTTTATCAGGTTCCTCCTTAAAAGTGGGAATAATTAGTTTTCAGGGTTCTTCTAGAGATACTATCAACTTAAAAATTAGTAAACAAAGTCCGGCTCTAAGCGATTCGTTGAGTAAAGTTCCCATTGGTAGCAGCGTTGATTTAGTACTCGGAGGTAATTAATGAATAGTATTTCTGCAAGCGAATTACACGCAAAATTACAAGCGGGGCAAAGTCCTATGCTGCTTGATGTACGTGAGGAATTAGAGTTTCACAGCTTTAATATTGGTGGAGAAAATATCCCCTTGGGCCATTTGATACAGAGTATTGAAGACTTAGAAATTGATCCAGAAGAAGAAATCGTGGTTATTTGCCAACGAGGCATTCGAAGTTTAACGGCTTGCAGTGTTTTAGAAGCAGCCGGATTTAAAAACGTTATTAACTTAAAAGACGGCCTATTGGGCTGGCAAAAACATGTTCAAGGTAGCTAATTTATGAGCAAAAAATCGACAAAAAATAAATCGAGCTTTAAACTAATACTAGCGTTTATTGCTTTTATACTCCTTATTGGAGGCATAACCACCGGCAAATATGTTTGGAGATTTATAGGTGGCAACGTAAGCGAACGAGCCGAATACCTTTATATTCCTACTGGATCTACTTATGCAGACCTACTGACCATCATACAAAAACAAGAACTCTTAAAAGATACGGCAAGCTTTACATGGGCAGCAGAAAAAATGAACTTCGGTAAAAAAATTAAACCCGGCAAATACCGTCTTTCTGCGGGCATGAGCAACCGGCGCTTAATTAATATGCTGAAATCGGGTAACCAAGAACCCGTAAAACTGTACTTTCAAAACATCCGATTAAAAGAAAATTTTGTGGGCATGGTTTCGAAAAAATTGGAAGCCGATAGCCTTTCTATGAGCAAATTACTTGATTCTACCGAGTTTGTGCAGGCCTACGGTTTTACTACAAACAATGTGTACAGCTTATTTATTCCAAATAGCTATGAATTTTATTGGAATACCGATGCAAAAACGTTTTTCACCAAAATGTTTGAAAACTACGAGCAATTTTGGAACGAAGAACGACTAGCCAAAGCCAAAAAATTAAACTTGAGTCCCGCAGAAGTAAGCGTTTTAGCCTCTATTGTAGATTCAGAAGCATTGGTTGACCGCGAAATGCCCATTATTGCCGGCTTATATTTAAATAGATTGCAGCGTGGAATAAAATTAGAGGCCGACCCTACAGTGATTTTCGCTAACAAAGATTTTAGCATACGAAGAGTATTGAACAAACATTTGCGTAAAGAATCTCCGTACAATACCTATATACACACCGGTTTGCCTCCAGGGCCTATTACTATGCCCAGTATTGCCGCTATTGATGCCGTTTTGAACGCTAAAAACCATAATTACATTTATATGTGTGCCAAAGAAGATTTTTCTGGCACCCATAATTTTGCTAGCAGTTTAAGTGAACACCTGGCTAATGCCAAACGATTTCAGCAAGCCCTAAACGATAGAAATATAAAGAAATAATGCTCATTCATTCTACCAAAATACGCGTACGCTACGGCGAAACAGACCAAATGGGCTATATGTACTACGGAAACTATGCCCAATTTTACGAAGTGGGTCGTGTAGAACTTTTGCGCAGCTTGGGCATGACCTACGAATCTATGGAGGCCTCGGGCATTATGATGCCCGTATTGGAGCTAAAATGCAAATACATTAAACCAGCCCTCTACGACCAAGAAATTACCGTAAAAGTAATTATTGAAAAGATGCCAGGTATACGTATTCACTTCAACTACGAGTTATATAATGAACAAGAAGACCTCATTAATATAGGTGAAACTACCCTTGTTTTTGTAGATATGGCAAAAAATAAGCCTTGTCATCCATCCGAAGAATTTTTGAACAAAGTAAAGCCGTTTTTTAATTAATGAATGCCTTACACCGTTGGCTTTTACGATTTAAACCCTACTTCCTTTTTATAGAATGGACCAAGGTATTGATATTGCCTGGCTTTAAACCATTGCCTTTGTATACGGTTGCAGGTTTTTTCTTCAAAGAATTAGGTAAAGAATCGCTGGTAAATAGAGCATCTTCCTTGGCCTATACGTTTATGCTGGCTATTTTCCCGGGAATCATTTTTTTATTTACGCTCATACCCTACATACCCATTTCAGATTTCCAAGAGCAGCTACTCAGTTTAATGCAAATGGTATTGCCCAAAAATGCATTTTTAGCTGTACAAACAACTCTAGAAGATATTGTGCGCAATCAAAATGCCAAATTGCTTTCATTTGGTTTCTTTTTCGCCCTATTTTTTGCTACCAATGGTGTACACAAACTCATGATAGCCTTTAACAAAGCTTCGTTGGTAAACGAAAACAGATCGTGGTGGAAACAGCGTATAGTTGCCACTATCCTAACCTTTATGATTGTTTTTGCACTCATTTTTGGTTTAGGCATTATTACCTTCGGCGAATATTTAGCTGGCCTATTGCTTATCAAATTGGGTATTAATAGGTATTTTTTACTATTGGTGGTAGAAATAGCTCGATGGACAACACTTACTGTACTCTATTTCATAACCATATCAATGTTATATAAATATGGCCCAGCCACTCGTAAAAAATGGAAATTTTTAAGTCCAGGCTCTTGGCTAGCAACTGTTCTAGCCATTTTAACCTTTATAGGTTTTGCTTACTACATCAATAATTTTAGTACGTATAATAAACTTTATGGTTCGATAGGTACACTCATTGTAATGATGATTTGGATGTATATCAATTCACTCATCATATTAATTGGTTTTGAATTGAATGCAAGCATTGAACTATCAAAAAGAAGTATTAAAATTGCCAAACCTCAATTATTGCGCTTTAGAAAAAATTTAGGAGTTAAAAATCAACCTAAATAGTTTTTAGTTATTTTTTAGATAATGTTGAAATTTATTTTCTTTTGAGAACAATTTTAAACTATACTATGTAGTTATATGGTATATAATCTAAAACCAATATAACTATGGAAGCCATTAAATCTCCTAACACCAGGTACCAAAAAAAACTTAGAAGTTTACGTTTAAAAGAATTAAGAGTGTTGCTGAAGTTCACCCAAAAGGATATGGCAAAAATTTTAAATATTACTCAAGTGGGATATTTTAGAATGGAGAATGGTGATAATGACATCACAGTAGAAAAAATTCAATGTCTATCTAAAGAATTTGGCCTATCACCCACCTGGTTGGTATGCGGTATAGGATCAATGTTTGATCCGAAAATTAAAACTCAAAAAATATACAACGAATACTTATCTGAAGAAATTGGGCATGAAGTTCAACGAAAAGAATTGGCCTAAGAATTCTGAATCTTGTCATCAGATGTTCAAATTATAACTTAAACTATATTGGGTAAAAAAAGACTGGTTATACTTGCAAAAGTATGACCAGCACTCAATTTATTCAACAAGAAATTGCCGACCTCAGGCAAGAATTAGTAAACCATCCGGTTTACAAGAAGATTAACTCTAAGAACGATTTACGCATTTTTATGCAGCACCATGTTTTTGCTGTGTGGGATTTTATGTCACTTTTAAAAGCCTTGCAAAACAATCTTACCTGCGTGAAAAGCCCTTGGCTGCCCGTAGGATCACCTGCTACACGCTTTTTAATAAACGAAATTGTAGTGGGCGAAGAAAGTGATATTGATCAAGAAGGCAATCACATCAGTCATTTTGAGCTTTATTTAAATGCCATGCAGCAAGCAGGTGCTAAATGCTCAGCGATAAACCGTTTGATTGAGGATATAAAAAATGGTGTAACTATAACAGATGCATTAAACCAATTAGATATTGATGAAAGTATTAAAAATTTTGTTCGCTATACCTTTAAAATAATTGAAGATAACAAAGCTTATGTACAAGCAGCAGTATTCACTTTTGGTCGCGAAGATTTAATTCCTGATATGTTTATTGCTATGGTGAAAGATATCAATATCAAAACTAGCAATGATGCGGCAATTTTTCAGTATTATTTGGAACGCCATATAGAAGTTGATGGTGATCACCACAGTCATTTGGCTATTGCCATGACCGAAAATTTAATAGGTACTGAAGAATCTAAAAAAGCAGAAGCATTAGAAGCGGTAAAACTCGGATTAAAACATAGAATTGACCTTTGGGATGGCGTATTAGCTGCATTAGAAAAACAAGTTGAACTAGCATAATCTATTTACGTATCTTTAAAATAAAAATGCCTTCATTTGATATTGTTAGTAAAGTAGATGGCCAAACCCTAGACAACGCCATTAATACTGCCAAAAAAGAAATCTTAAACCGTTACGATTTTAATGGTTCAAACAGCACTGTTGACTTAGACAAAAAGACCAATATGGTACTGATTGTTACCGAAGACGATATGCGTTTAAAAGCCATTCAAGATGCCATTATTTCTAGAATGGTAAAACAGCAGTTGGATCCTAACTGCATGGATATGGGCAAAGAACGCTACGCCTCTGGCAATATGATTCGGAAAGAAATTAAAATTAAAGAAGGTATTGATAAAGAAACTGCCAAAAAATTGGTAAAAAGCATAAAAGATAGTGGCATAAAAGTGCAAGCTTCTATTATGGATGACCAATTACGGGTACAAGGCAAAAAAATTGATGATTTACAGGCAGTAATTTCCCTTTGTCGTGGCGAAGATTTTGGCCAACCCCTGCAGTTTATTAATATGCGGAACTAAACCGTTTTCACATCTTTGGCATCAAAACCATCAATGTCTGAGATATAGCCATTGCTCACCAAGAAATCGAATAAAGGTTTTGCTTCCGCAGAAACCGGCATGTTCTTGGTGGTAATAATTTGCTTATTAGCTTTGTCTAAGTACGGATAAGCGTACAATTTTACATTTTTGCTGAACAAATCGCTTACATAAGCCAGTAATTCGTCGGTATAATTGTCGCCAAACTCGTCGGCAGTAAAAATGTGTTTTAAATTAGAAATGTTTGTAGAAATACCCACACTATGCGGACTGCAACGGCTTAAATATTGGGCTAGTTTATGATTACGGGTATAGTTTGAAACAATTACATAATTGCCAGTAGCACACAAAGCCTCTGCCCTGCTTGCAAAAGTATCTAAATCTGCGGCACTTACCTCTTTAGAGCTGTCTAGTAAATTGGTCATTAATACCTCAATTAACACAATTACCTGCTCATCTTTTAAATTCTGAGAGCGTTTAAATTGAGCTACAGCAGTATTCAATAAATCGAAATTAGGATTTGATTTTTGCCCAAACTTGGTGCGTAAAATCATTACATCTTTCTTATACAACACATCTTTGCTTTGGCAAGCCTCGGCATTTGGATTAAAAATAGCGGCACTCGAAAAACCCTTAGCAATTAAATAGAGGTTTACTAGGCGATCGTCGGCATCTTTAAAAGCCGGGCCATGTAGGCTCACCATATCAATTTCTACCGATCCTTGAGCCAAATTGTCGGCCAAAGATTCAATCATGGTTTGAATATCTTGATGGTGGAAATAAGCAGCGTACACTAAATTTACGCCCAAAACACCCAAAACGTGTTGTTGCAAGCTAGCATCGCTATCTAACAAACGCACATGAAAAACAATATCATTGGCTGGGCCATTAGGTTCTGTTTGAAAACGGAGGCCTAACCAACCATGTGGATCGTTACTTTTACTAAAATTTAAAGTGGTTACGGTATCGGCAAAAGCGAAAAAGGTTTTAGTAGCATATTCAGGGCCATTTAAACGCTCAGTTAAAAGTTCGAACTCGTGGCTTAGCATTTTATCTAACCTCGATTTACTTACATATCGGCCATTTTCTTCGCTACCGTAAATGGAATTACTAAACACCATATCGTAAGCCGACATAGTTTTGGCAATAGTTCCGGATGCGGCACCAGCCGTGAAAAAATTACGAGCTACCTCTTGCCCTGCACCAATTTCGGCGAAAGTCCCGTAAATACTCGGATCGAGGTTAATTTTTAGTGCTTTGCGTTTAGTTTCTAGTAATTCACGGGCCATAGCTCAAAAATAACCATCCCAAGCCGTATTTTAAAATATTTTACCAGGATTAAGAATGTCTTGTGGGTCAAATACCTGTTTAATATGCCGCATAAGATTTAAATGCACTTCCGAGAATTTAAGATGCATGTATTCTTTTTGTACCAAACCTATGCCATGCTCTCCAGAAAGTGTTCCACCCAAAGAAACCGTGAATTCAAAAATTTCGGCAATGCCCTTTTTCAATTTATGCTGCCAATCTTCATCACTCATGCTGCCTTTTAGAATATTTACATGCAAATTTCCATCGCCAGCATGGCCATAACAAATAGATTCGAAGCCATAAGCAAGACCAATACGCTTAATACCTGCAATTAATTGAGGTAAAGCTGCTCGGGGAACTACCGTATCTTCTTCTTTATACACCGAATTGGCTTTAACCGAAACCGCCATGGTGCGGCGCATGCGCCAAAGCTCCACTTTTTGTGTTGCCGTATCGGCAAAAAGTACGTCTAAACACTGGTAGTTTTCTAACACCTCATTCAGTTGTCCACCTATTTCGTACAAGGCATCTAGAGAAGGTCCATCAAGCTCAATTAATAGCAAAGCAGCCACATTATCTTTTAAATCAAATACAACACCATCGTTTTTCATCACCCACTCTACCCCTTTGCGCTCCATAAACTCCACCGCCGAAGGTGTAATACCGGCTCTGAAAATAGCCGAAACTGCTTCACAGGCTTGTTCATTTGAGGTAAAAGACGCTAACAATAACACGTTTTGGGCAGGTTTAGGAATTAGTTTTACCACTATTTCGGTAACAATGCCTAAGGTACCCTCCGAGCCTATAAACAATTGTGTAAGATTATAGCCCGAGGCGAATTTTAGCGTATTGGCGCCGGTCCATATAATTTCTCCAGTGGGCAATACCACCTTTAAATTCAAAATATATTCTCTAATGGTGCCGTATTTTACTACTCTAGGGCCACCGCTGCCATGGGCAACGTTGCCGCCTAAAAAACAAGAGCCTTTGCTAGATGGATCAACCGGATAATATAAACCCTTCTCCTCCACCGCATTCATAAACACTTCTGTAATTACCCCCGATTGTACCCTGGCTTGTAAATTTTGTTCATCAATCTCTAAAATGGAATTAAAACGCTCCATCGATAACAGTACTCCACCATAAATGGGCAAAGCGGCTCCACTCAAGCCCGTTCCGGCACCTCGGGGAGTAAGCGGCACCTTATACTGATTACACCAGATAAGTAGTTGAGAAATCTCTTTGGCACTGTGTGGTTTGACTACTAATTCCGGGAAATAGGTTAAATCTTCCGTTTCATCTTGCGCATACCGAGCCAATTCGTCCTGCTGGGTAAGTACAAAGGCTTCGCCAAGTAAGTTTTTTAGCTGGCTTATAAATTCTGCTGTAATTGGACTATATTTCGGAATCATTCGTATGTATTAAACTTACTTCTGCGTAGGCTAGCTCACCAGCCAAAGGTGGGTGCGCTTTACGTATATTCACTTCTATACGAGTTAAGGTAGGAAAAGCGACTAATACCCTATTGAGTATGTGTTGAGCCGGTGTTTCAATCAACTTAGAGGTTTTTTGCATTTCTTCTTTGGCCATAGCAAACAACACTTCGTAATTCAGCGTGTCGGCTAATTCATCAGTAGCAGCACAAGCTGCCGGTAGGCTAAGCACTATATCCACATAAAAAACACCGCCAATTTGCTGCTCTTCCGGATAATAGCCGTGATACGCATAAAATCGAACATCTCGTAAAGCAACTGTTTTTAATACCGAACTCATTTAACAAAAATAGACGAATAGAGATAATTATTCGTTTTTTTGAAATATAAAATTCGCTTTTACCTATTTTTGATAAACAGCTAAAATCAACCTGAAAAATGCATACACCCTCCTCAAAAAAAGATTTGTTTGAAGCACCCGATTATTATGTAGTGGATGACTTACTAAATGATGAACAACGCTTGATTCGTGATAGTGTGCGCAGCTGGGTGAAAAAAGAACTAAGCCCTATTATTGAAGAATATGCTCAAAAAGCCGTTTTCCCGAAACATTTAATCAAAGGCTTAGGCGAAATTGGTGTGTTTGGCCCCACCATTCCGGTTGAATACGGTGGTGCCGGTTTGGATTATATTTCTTATGGGTTAATGATGCAAGAATTGGAAAGAGGCGATTCGGGTATTCGTTCTACTGCTTCGGTGCAAGGATCTTTGGTGATGTACCCCATTTATGCCTTTGGCTCGGAGGAACAACGGAAAAAATATTTACCAAAACTTGCTACCGGCGAATTTATGGGCTGTTTTGGCTTAACCGAGCCTGATTTTGGCTCCAACCCTGCGGGCATGGTTACGCACTTTACCGATGCCGGCGACCACGTCATTTTAAATGGCGCCAAACTCTGGATTTCTAATGCTCCTTTTGCAGATATTGCTGTGGTATGGGCCAAAAACGAACAAGGAGACATAAAAGGTATAATAGTTGAGCGTGGTATGGAAGGTTTCTCAACGCCCGAAACGCATAATAAATGGAGTTTACGGGCATCGGCTACTGGCGAATTGGTTTTTGATAATGTAAAAGTGCCTAAAGAAAATATTTTACCAAATGTAAAAGGCTTAAAAGGCCCTTTAAGTTGTCTAAACCAAGCCCGTTTTGGCATTGCCTGGGGTGCCTTGGGTGCCGCTATGGATTGCTACGATACGGCTTTGCGGTATTCAAAAGAACGCATACAATTTGGTAAAGCTATTGGCGGATTTCAATTGCAACAGAAGAAATTGGCCGAAATGATTACAGAAATAACCAAAGGTCAACTCTTAAATTGGCGATTGGGCGTACTAAAAAATGAAAATACAGCCACCCCAGCTCAAATATCAATGGCAAAGCGAAATGGTGTAGAAACGGCACTAAACGTTGCCCGCGAAGCCCGCCAAATGTTAGGTGGCATGGGCATTACTGGCGAATTTCCCATTATGCGCCACATGATGAATTTAGAATCGGTGGTAACGTATGAAGGTACCCACGATATTCACCTGCTAATTACCGGCATGGATATAACCGGAATTAATGCTTTTGAATAACTAAATAGAATAAACAGCCTGAATGGGCTCTCTTAAATTGTATCGAGAAACCATCACCTCTCCGTAAGCACCAGCCGTACGAATGGCTATTAAATCGCCACGCTGAGAGGCTGGTAGTTCAACTTCTTTTCCAAAAGTATCGGTGCTTTCACAAATTGGGCCCACCACGTCGTAGTTTACAGTAGATTTTTCGCCCATACGGCTCAAATTTTCAATTTTATGGTAGGCTTGGTACAATGCCGGACGCATCAATTCGGTCATACCCGCATCCAAAATCATGAAATTCTTTTTTAATCCTTTTTTGATGTAAAGCACTCGACTAATTAGTGTCCCACAGGCAGCAACCAAAGAGCGACCCAATTCGAAATGCACTTCTTGCCCATTTTTTCGTTCCAGAAACTGATTGAAAATGGCAAAATATCTTTCAAAATCAACTATAGGCTGTTCATCGGGATGATAATAATCTACACCTAAGCCTCCACCTACATTTAATACACGAAGATTAAAGCCACGATCGGCAAACCAGCTATTAAACTCGTTTACTTTTAAACAGAGGCTTTTAAACACATCTAAATCCTTTACCTGCGAACCCACATGAAAGTGAATACCAATTAATTCTAGATTAGGTGATTGTTTCAATACCTCAATACAATCATTTAATTCCCAAGCATTTACGCCAAATTTATTTTCCTCTAAACCGGTAGTAATGTATTGATGTGTTTTAGCATCAACGTTGGGATTTATGCGAATAGCAATTCGGGCGATTTTCTCTTGGCTTGAGGCCAATTCGTTAATAATGCGCAACTCTTCCAGCGATTCTGCATTGAAACAAAAAATATCGTGTTGCAAGGCCTTTAAAATCTCTTTGTCTGTTTTACCAACGGCTGCAAAAACTATTTCTTTCGGATCAAAGCCAGTTTGTATGGCTTGCATAACCTCATTACCG
>JAIPAN010000010.1 GCA_021740025.1 Sphingobacteriaceae bacterium | reverse complement strand
GGTGCCATAGATTTCACCATGTATGGAACTACTAATATTACTACCCTAAACGCAGTTGCGGTAGACATTTTAGCCGCCACCGTGCTGGCTTCTATTACTGGAGCTGTAGTGGCTTGGGTACTCGGTGCAGGTGCTACAAAATAAGCCCACCACTACCTTTTACTCACAGATGCCATATCATTTACCGGATATGGCATTTTTTTAATAAAATACTGATTATCTGATAAATAAACCGTATCCTTATAGCTTATCCCCGCTAAAAACGATACGTGCATGATTATTTTTGTCTTTTTACTAGCCCATTGGTTTCTTTCCCTTTTTTTCCAAACCTTCTTTTTACACCGCTACGCTTCTCACAAAATGTTTACGCTCAATCCGTTTTGGGAGAAATTTTTTTATATCCTCACCTTTTTATTTCAGGGCTCTAGTTTTTTAAATCCCAGAGCTTACGCCGTTTTGCACCGCATGCACCATGCCTATAGCGATACGGAGAAAGACCCCCATTCGCCACATTATTTTAAAAACATTTTTATAATGATGTATACTACCGGTGGTATTTTTCGGCAGTTTTTGCTTCGAGCAAAAGAGCCCGAAAGCCAGTTTAAAGGCAATTATCCCGAATGGCCACTTTTAGATACCATTGGTTCGAGCACCTATTCTCGACTAGCTTTTGGTGTGTTGTACGTTATATTTTATGTATTTTTTGCAACCCATTGGTGGATGTTTTTATTTCTGCCTATTCATTTTTTAATGGGTCCCATACAAGGAGCCATTGTAAATTGGTGTGGCCACATGTTTGGCTATTCTAATTTTAATAACCACGATCATTCTAAAAATACCACCCCCATAGATGTGTTGATGTTGGGAGAGTTATTCCAAAATAACCACCACATGTATCCCAATAGTGCTAATTTTGCCCAACGTTGGTTCGAAATAGATCCTGTGTATTATATCATTAAGGGATTGCATGGCTTGCGGGTATTAAAACTTCGCAAAGTTTAATTACAGGCCAGCTCCGTTTTGTAAAAGGGAATTTATATTTACGGGTAGTTTTCCCTTAGGGGTCTTATTTCCTGTTAGTATTTTTACGGCTGCATGCTGCAATTCGACACTGTTTTGGTAAGCCAGTAAAAGGCTGTGGTTAAGCAAATTTTTTGGTAACCCATTAAGCGTATAGGGGCTAGCAAACACCACCGTTGCTTGTACATTTGGGCTTATTTTTTCTAAAAATGCCTGTACAGATGCGCTATAATCTAGAGTGGGTGCTGGCCGTTTACGGGTATCGTGTATGCTCAGAATAAGTTGCTCCACATTGCTTAGTGCGCCTTCAAGTTGCTCCAAGTCTTTATCACTTGCATTTTTAGCAATGGTTATGCTAGCAATATTGCTAAAGTGGTTTTTTAAATCCTGTTCAAACACATCTTCGGCGCCTGAACCAATACTAATTATTGCCGTTTTTTTGGTTTTTGAGAGCGAACGAATGCCTTCCGTACTGCCTAATATAGTAATGGCTTCGTCGGCCAATTGTTGGTTTAAGGCCACTGCCTCTGCTCGGTTTAATTTCGATATCAGGTTTTGTAAATCGGGTTGATAGGGTTTTGCCAATCCCGCCCAGTATTTAGCTTTGAGTACTTTTATAACCCGTTCATTTATTTCCTCCCAGCTTAGTTGATGTTTGCGAATAGCTTTCCGAATTAGTTTAACCCCTTTTTTCGAATTTTCGGAAAGCTCCAACACGTCGTTACCGGCTAGGATGGCCCGTACATCCGCTTCGCCATCTGGGAAATACTTCACCACGCCCTTCATGCCCATGGCATCTGAAATGATAAGTCCTTTGAAGCCTAATTCTTCTTTTAATAAATTCGTTACAATGGGTTTAGAAAGCGTAGAGGGCAGGTTTGCTGTGCTATCTAAACTCGGAATATTCATGTGCGCCACCATCACACCACTAGCGCCTGCGGCAATTAATTGTTTAAATGGGTAGAGTTCCAAGCTATCCAATCGCTGTTTAGTAAATGGCAATTGGGGCAAATCGAAGTGAGAATCTAGGTCGGTATCGCCATGGCCAGGGAAGTGTTTGAGGCTGGTTAATAAACCCTCTTCTTGCATTCCCCGCAAATAGGCGCTGGTTTTTTCAGCAACTTTGTTTTTATCATCGCCAAAAGAACGAAAGCCAATAACCGGATTTTTAGGGTTGTTATTGATATCTACTACCGGGGCAAAATTAAGGTGCATACCCAATAGTTTCATGTCTTGCGCAATGAAAGCGCCCATTTTTTCAATGAGCTCATTGTTTTGAACGGCCCCCAAGGTCATTTGGTAGGGGTAACTTATGGTGCTGTCTAAACGCATGCCTACTCCCCACTCGGCATCCATAGCAATAAGCAGGGGCACCTTGCTCTGTGCTTGGTACTGTTGAGTTAGGCTTGCTTGTCTTACAGGTCCTCCTTGAAAAAACACCAGGCCGCCAATTTTTTCTTTTTTAATTACCCGGGCTATAGAATCTTCGTAGGCTTTTCCCTTATCGGTATGTGCCCGCACAAAAAACAATTGGGCAATGCGTTGTTTGTGGCTTAAACGTTTAAAAACCGAATCGGCCCAGTAATTGGGTTGCTGTAGAGTTTGAATAAAGGATTGTGCTTGCACACCGCCACTACTAAGCAGCCAAACTGCCAGAATGCTTAATATACTTAGCTTAATTTTTCTCATAGGCTTAGTGGAGATGTTGCAAGAGGTATACCACCACACCCAATGCCAACATAAAGGTAAGGCAAAAACTTAAGGAGATGCTGTAGAGCCAAATGGCCGTTTTATTTTTTAGACGCTTTTGTAAGACAGACTTGACTCCCCAAATTACCAACACGTTGGCTAGTATATAAGCGGGAATAAGCAGTTGTAAAAGCATGAGTAAAATAACTGATTTCTTGTGGTATTTACAATACAGCCACTATACATAAATTTAAGTATTATACTAAAAACCGAGGTGCTGCGTTCTAATTTACTAATCCCAAAAAATCATGAAAACTAGTGCTAAAATCCTTTTATTGCTTGTAAGCTGTGTATGTATGTTTGCAAGCGCTTGTAAAAAAGACGAAAAAATAGCTCCTCCTATTAGTTTCGACCAAATTGCTTTAACCGATATAACAGCCCATGATGCGGAATTTGGTGGCCAAACTACTGGTACTGCTATTTATTACGATAATGCGGCCGAAGCCAGAAATTTTAAAGTGGGCAGCATTTTATTCTTAAAAGGCGAAGCACCAACCATTCACTATGCTAAATTAGAAATTACCAGTGTAAGCGCTACAGAGTTAAAATTTAATTATATGGCCTATAATAGCGATGGTACTGTTTTAGTGGCAAAAAAGTTAGTAACAGTAAGCCTAGGGTTTAATGCTTTTGCCTCATGGACCGGTGGGTTTGACGCCGATGCAGCAACCTATTCTGTTGGAATGAACAATAATCCAACTAGTATAATTACTACAGCTGCAACGCATCATATCATTGTGTTTAGGCTTTAATAAAGCACAAAAAAGCCCTCCCGAATTTCGGGAGGTCTTTTTTTATGAGTATTTGGGTAAGCTATTAAGAACAGCCGCCTTGTGTACCGCAGTTTAAGCATTTGTAGCAGGTACCCGAACGCACCATAATGTGCCCGCAATTGCTACATGCCGGTGCATCTGATTGGCCACCACCCGAAATATCCAATACAGGCTTTAGGGTTTTGTCGGCCACCACTTCACTTACTTTAACAGGTGCAGGTTCTTCAATTAATTCATCATCAGCAGGGTTGTGGTCGTCATCCAACATTTGTGGATTTCCCAATACCACTTTGGTTTCGGTTAGTACGTGCACTAAATCTTCTCGGCCAAGGTATTCGTAACCCAACATGCGGAAAATGTAATCGATAATTGAGGTAGCAGATTTAATGTTGCTATGGCCTCCAACCATACCCGAAGGTTCGAAACGTGTGAAGGTAAATTTATTTACAAATTCATCTAAAGGCACGCCATATTGTAGTCCTACCGATACAGCAATGGCAAAACAATTCATTAATGAACGGAAGGTTGCACCTTCTTTGTGCATATCCACAAAAATTTCTCCTAATGTTCCGTCTTCGTATTCGCCGGTGCGTACAAAAATGGTTTGGCCTCCTACAGAAGCTTTTTGGGTAAATCCACTTCTGCGGGCTGGCATACTTTTTTTCTCTACCACCGATGATAATTGGCGTTTAAATTCGGTATCCGTTGAACGATCTAAGATAGCACGAGCGGCTTCTAATACTTGTTCTGGAGTTAAGTCGCTCAATCTCACATTGGCTGCTTCACCCAATACTTCTTCTACGGTATCTAATTGATCTTCTTTAGAATCGGCAGATTTTGTAGATAAGGGTTGTGATAATTTACTTCCATCTCTATAAATAGCATTGGCTTTGGTACCCAATTTCCACGATAACTCGTAGCAATCTTTAATTTCTTCAACAGTAGCCTCGTTTGGCAGGTTAATGGTTTTAGAAATAGCACCCGATAAGAACGGTTGTGCAGCAGCCATCATTTTAATGTGGCCATGCGCATGGATGTAACGTTCGCCCTTGGTACCGCATTTGTTGGCGCAATCAAATACTGGGTAGTGCTCCGCTTTTAAGAACGGGGCACCTTCTACGGTCATAGTACCGCAAATATATTCGTTTGCATCTTGTATTTGCGCTCGGTTAAAGCCCAATGAACGCAATAAATTAAAGCTTGGTGCATTGTATTGGCTAGGTTTAAAACCTAAGCGTTTTAGGCAATCTTCACCCAGTGTCCATTGGTTAAACACAAAGCCAATTTCGAACGCAGACAGTAGTGATTTTTCTATTTTTTCAATTTCGTCTTGTGTAAAGCCTTTGTCGGCTAAGGTTTGTGCGTTAATATGTGGCGATCCTGCTAAAGTAGCAGCACCTTTAGCATAGTTTACAATGGTTGTAATTTGATCTTCGGTATACCCCAGGTTGCGTAAAGCTGCTGGCACACATTGGTTAATAATTTTGAAATAACCACCACCCGATAATTTTTTGAATTTAACCAAAGCAAAATCTGGTTCTACTCCAGTAGTATCGCAATCCATTACCAAACCGATGGTTCCAGTTGGTGCAATTACGGTAGTTTGTGCATTGCGGTAACCGTATTTTTCACCCAATTCTACTGCTTTATCCCACGAATTGCAGGCAGCTGCTAATAAATAATCAGGGCAATATTTAGGGTCGATACCTTGTGGCGTAATTTCTAACCCTTCATATGCAGCATCGCTAGCATTGTAGGCTGCATAACGGTGGTTACGCATTACACGTAACATGTGTTTTTTATTTTCTTCGTATCTAGTAAAGGTACCTAATTCTTTAGCCATTTCTGCTGAAGTTGCGTAAGCGGTACCGGTCATAATAGCGGTAATAGAACCACCAATGGCACGGGCTTGCTCACTATCGTACGGAATGCCTGCAACCATTAACATAGAACCTAAGTTGGCGTAACCCAAACCTAGGGTACGGTAATCGTATGATAATTGGGCTACTTCTTTTGATGGGAATTGTGCCATCAATACAGAAATTTCCAATACTACGGTCCATACACGGCAAGCGTGCTCAAATCCTTTTACATCAAAAAGCAAGGTTTCTTTGTTGAAAAAGTGTGCTAGGTTAATAGAGGCTAAGTTACATGCGGTATTATCTAAGAACATGTACTCAGAACATGGGTTTGATGCATTGATGCGTCCACCTTCGGGGCAAGTATGCCACTCGTTAATAGTAGTGTCGTATTGTACACCCGGATCTGCACATGCCCAAGCCGCAAATGCAATATCTTGCCATAATTTTTCAGCAGAAATAGATTTTATTACATTGCCTTTAATCCGTCCAACAAGATTCCAATTATCGCCGTTTTCTAATGCTTTAAAGAATGTATTTGGTATACGAACCGAGTTGTTTGAGTTCTGACCCGATACAGTGCGGTATGCTTCGCCCTCGTAATCGGAAGAATAACCCGCAGCAATTAAAGCCGCTACTTTTTTCTCTTCTTCTACTTTCCAGTTTACAAAACCTTCAATTTCTGGGTGATCTAAATCTAAGCATACCATTTTGGCTGCACGGCGGGTGGTACCACCTGATTTGATTGCACCGGCTGCACGGTCGCCAATTTTTAAGAACGACATTAAGCCGGATGAATAACCACCACCTGACAATTTTTCGTTTTCGCCTCGAATTTGTGAGTAATTTGTACCCACTCCGGAGCCATATTTAAAGATACGGGCTTCGCGAACCCAAAGGTCCATGATTCCGCCATCGTTTACCAAATCATCACTCACCGAAAGGATAAAGCAGGCATGTGGTTGAGGACGCTCATAAGCTGAGGTCGATTTGCTTAATACTTCGGTTTCTGGATCTACGAAATAGTGACCTTGTGGCTTTCCGGTAATGCCATAAGAATTGTGTAATCCAGTGTTAAACCATTGCGGTGAGTTTGGCGCTGCCAACTGTCCTACGATGGTGTACACCAATTCGTCGTAAAATACTTGTGCATCGGCTGGGCTAGCAAAATAGCCGTAACGTACACCCCATTGTTTCCAACAGTCGGCCATACGGTGTGCTACTTGTTTGATGCTCTTTTCAGAACCTAAACTGCCATCGGGCTGTGGTACTCCGGCTTTTCGGAAATACTTTTGTGCTAAAATATCGGTTGCTACCTGACTCCAACTGGCGGGCACTTCTACATCGTTCATTTCAAATACGGCATCTCCTGCCGGATTGCGAATTACTGACGAGCGCTTTTCGTATTGGAAAAGATCGTAAACGTTCACCCCATCTTTGGTGAAATAACGTGGAAAGCTCAAACCTTTACCGGTGGCTTTTGCTTTTGTAGGAGTTTTACCCATTTTGCACTGTGTGTTAAGTTGTTATTAAATTTTTGTTAGATTAAAAAAAACTATTAAGAGTTTTGGCTCAAATTTATCCTTTCCACCCTATGCACTCAATTTGAGTTTTCCACACGGCAGAACCCAATCAACCACTACGTTAAAAATATTTTTATAAGTACTTGTTTAGTAATTGATTACAGCTGTGGAAAACTCAGAAAAAAAAGATTTTTAATCCTAATTTAAGGACTGTTTTTGGCGAGGGCTTTTTGTAGATCTTACACCTTATTTTTTACAAAAAAACCCTCTAGATTTTTGCTAGAGGGTTTTTGTAACAAGTTTGTGTTGGCGTGTAGTGTTAAAATGCCGTTTGCCAATCAGAAAAATGATTAGGTTGGTTAATTGACCCAGCGTATTTTTTTAAAAACGGATTACAAACATTTTGTGTCTTCGGCACAATTCACTAAAACGGTTTTTGCCGAACTTTCTGTTACCTCCTGGCAATACAGGTTGTTTTTAAGGTAACCGGTTTGAAAAACCATTTGAACATAATAGGTTTTGCCTGCTTCTACATTAATTTTAATGGGTTCGGCTCTTTCTTTTGCACTTTTACCGGCAAACTGAACGGTAAATACATGCTCTCCGGGTCTTACATCGTGCACCGAGTACTTTTTATTGTTGAGTTTGCAAACCAATTGTTGGTCTATAAAAGCTGTAAAAGCAACCGCTGATCCTTGAAATCCGGTTGAGCGAATAAAGTATACTTTAGCGCTTTCTTGTGCTGAAGCGGATGTAAATGTCAAAAAATAAACTAAGATAAATGCAAAATGTTTAAGGTGTTTCATAGGTGTATTTAGTTATTGGTTAATCAATAATAGTCACTTTTACCATATTGGTTTTGCCTTTATTTTCAATGGGCATGGCTGCGGTATTAATCACCACGTCGCCGGCTTTTACTAATTTTTGTGCTTTAAGTATGTTGTTCACTTCGCTAATGGTATTATCGGTACTTTCAAATTTGTCATAATAAAATGCTTGTACCCCCCAAACTAAACTTAAGGCGTTTAGTAGGTTGCGGTTACTAGTAAAAATAAAGGTGCTGGCTTTAGGTCGGTGACTCGAAATCTCGAAGGCAGTATAGCCTGAATAGGTCATAGATACAATACCAATTGCATTTGTTTTTTCGGCAAGGTATACTGCCGATCCACAAACGGCATCTGAAAGATATTGCGTTGAATTTGCATCTAGTTTTTTATGTGTATTAAAGGGGTAGGCATTTTCCTCTACATTGGTAATAATTTTCTGCATCGTTTCAATTACGATTAGCGGAAATTCACCTACCGAAGTTTCACCACTAAGCATCACAGCATCGGCGCCATCTAATACCGAGTTGGCCACATCGTTTACTTCGGCACGGGTTGGGCGTGGTGTGGTAATCATGCTTTCTAGCATTTGGGTAGCCACAATTACGGGTTTACCTGCTGCACGACATTTTTTAGCAATCATTTTTTGCAATACCGGCACTTGTTCCATGGGCATTTCTACGCCCAAATCGCCACGTGCTACCATTACCCCATCGGTTACCGAAATAATTTCGTCTATATTTTCAATAGCTTCTGGTTTTTCTATTTTGGCAATTACACGGGCAGGTTTTCCGCTTTGTGCAATAATGTGCTTTAATTCTACAATATCGCTGGCATCACGTACAAATGAAAGCCCAATCCACTCAATATCATTTTTAAGGGCAAACTGTAAATTACTTAAATCTTCTTCGGTTAAACTAGGTAATGATACCTTGGTGTTGGGTAAGTTTACTCCTTTTCTTGATGTTAAAATACCACCGTGTACTACTTCGCAACGTACCTCATTTTTATTGTTAGTTGAAAGCACCCTCAATTGTAGCTTGCCATCATCTAATAAAATTATTTCTCCTTGGCGTACATCGTTCGGAAAAGTATCGTAGGTAATGTATATTTTTTCGTTATCGCCAATTTGCTCGGTGGTAGTAATGGTTATTTGTGCACCATTTACGAGTTGTATACCCCCTTCTTGCACCATGCCGATACGAATTTTTGGTCCTTGTAAATCGGCCAAAATACCCACATTGGTTTTGTATTCTGCGTTAATTTCTCGAATGGTATCAATGGTTTTTTGATGTACATCTTGGCTACCATGCGAAAAATTTAACCTACAAACGTTCAATCCGGCTTCTATCATACTTAAAAGCGTTTCTTTTTGAGAAGATGCAGGGCCCATGGTGGCCACAATTTTAGTTCTACTTTGAACTTGTTTCATTTGGGGTGTGTTTGAATGGTGTTTTTAAAATGAGTGTATGAGGTACACTTGTAATATATACAGCGCTAAAATAGCAGATTTTCTTTGGATTTCAACTTTTTAACATCAACTTCTACAGCGGCCAACACCTCCGGAATTTGTTTTAAATGGCTTATCCACGATTCTAAATCCTCATCGTCAATAAAATTTTTAATCACTAAAAAATAGTCTACTCGGTTCATTTCGGGTATTAATAAACCCTCCGATCCTTTATTACTTAAGAGGTAAAATTCGGTTTCGCTGTTTTCTGGTAGGTACGTATATCTATTAAATAGTGCTACACCAGGGCTACCGCTTAGGGGTAGGGCCAATTCATCAACTCGTATAAAATTGGCCCTTGCAAATTTGTTGAGGTGAAAACACAGCCTATAATCTTTTAAAGAGGTGGTAATAGCCAGTACAATGAAATCGAAATCGAGTTCTAGTTTTAGCGTAATTTTATTCAAGGTTTTTATTTCGCTTTAATCTTATACAAAAGTAACATCATTTGCGTTTAATTGGCGATGTGTATAAGACAAAAACAAAAAGGTTTGATATTTGATATTATTTATTTTTCTTTGCACAGAATTATTTAACCCTTAAATCATAAAACTATGTCTGATATCGCATCAAGAGTCAAAGCAATTATCGTAGAAAAATTAGGAGTTGATGAAGCAGAAGTTACTCCAGAAGCTTCTTTTACCAACGATTTAGGCGCCGACTCATTAGACACCGTAGAGCTTATCATGGAATTCGAAAAAGAATTCAATGTTGCTATTCCTGATGAGCAAGCTGAAACCATCGGTACGGTTGGTCAAGCTATTGCCTACTTAGAAACAAACGTAAAATAATACGCTCCAATGGCGCTTAAAAGAGTTGTTGTAACGGGTTTAGGTGCACTTACTCCAATCGGTAATACGGTTCCTGAGTTTTGGAATAACTTGCTGAATGGAGTAAGTGGTGCCAATCCAATAACCCATTTTGACACCACTCTTTTTAAAACCAAATTTGCTTGTGAGGTTAAAAACTTCGATCCAGAACAATTTATGGATCGTAAAGACGCCCGCAAGTTAGATCCCTTTGTACATTTTGCCCTAGCCTCTACAGATGAGGCTGTAAAAGATGCGGCTTTAGATTTCGAAAATTTAGATACGAACCGCATTGGTGTAATTTGGGGATCGGGTATTGGCGGTTTAAAAACCTTTTCAGATGAGGTTACCAATTTTGCCGGTGGCGATGGTACCCCTCGTTTCAACCCTTTCTTTATTCCAAAAATGATTTTGGATATTGCCCCGGGCCATATTTCTATTAAGTATGGTTTACGTGGACCCAATTTCTCTACCGTTTCTGCTTGTGCTTCTTCTACCAATGCTTTAATTGATGCATTTAATTATGTGCGTTTAGGCATGGCCGATGTCATTATTTCGGGTGGTTCTGAAGCCATTATTTACGAAGCAGGTATTGGAGGTTTTAACGCCATGCATGCCCTTTCTACCAGAAATGACGATCCTAAAACGGCTTCACGCCCGTTTGATAAAGACCGCGACGGCTTTGTTGCCGGCGAAGGTTCTGGCACCTTAATTTTAGAAGAGCTAGATCATGCTTTGGCACGTGGTGCTAAAATTTATGCCGAATTGGTTGGCGGAGGCATGAGTGCCGATGCAAATCACATTACAGCCCCTCACCCAGATGGCTTAGGTGCCAAATTAGTAATGACCAATGCCTTGAGAGATGCAGGTATGAGCACTTCGGATATTGATTATATCAATGTACACGGAACCTCAACTCCATTGGGAGATATTAGCGAAACCAAGGCCATCCAAAGTTTATTTGGCGAAGATGCCTACCGTTTAAATATCAGCTCTACCAAATCTATGACTGGCCATTTATTGGGTGCAGCCGGTGCGGTAGAAGCCATTGCTTCTGTATTGGCCGTGCAAAACGATATCATTCCGCCAACTATCAATCACTTTACGGACGATCCAGAAATTGATCCGAAATTGAACCTTACCTTTAACACGGCGCAAAAACGTGAAGTACGTGCCGCACAAAGCAATACTTTTGGCTTTGGTGGACACAATGCTTCGGTGATATTTAAAAAATATCAAGCCTAATTCCCTTACTTTCTCTTACATTCGTTGTAATTAATCGTACAACTCGATTCACTAACGTTTTTAGATGCCCATTTTTCAAGCATACAATCTCTATTTATCTCCGCATCGTAAGTTTGCAAAGAGCCTAAAAAATATGTTGGGCTTTGTGCCAAGCAATTTAAATTTATACCGCATGGCTTTTCGCCATCGTTCGGTGGCTATTTCTCTAAAAAACGGTACCAAAAGCAGTAATGAACGGTTAGAATTTTTGGGCGATGCCATTTTGGGAGCTGTGGTAGCCGAAATGCTTTTTAAGCGATATCCGTATAAAAACGAGGGCTTTTTAACCGAAATGCGTTCTAAAATTGTAAGTAGGGTAAACTTAAACCAACTAGCCCGTAAACTTGGCTTTAACGAGTTGGTAGAATACGATGCCAAAATGGTAAACTACGGCAATAAACAAAGTTCGCTCTTGGGCGATGCCTTTGAGGCCTTTATTGGTGCCGTTTACCTAGATAAAGGCTATAATTTTACTAAAAACCTTATTCTTAACCGCATTATACAAGACCACGTAGATGTGCACCAATTGGAATTAACCGAAACAAATTTTAAAAGCAAACTCATAGAATGGTGCCAACGTGAGGGTAAAGATTTTGCCTTTGAACCGCTTGTAAATGAGGCCGGTGATTCTGAAAAACTATTTTCTATTCAGGCCCTTGTTGACGGTGAAGCAGTAGGTTTGGGCCGTGATTTTAACAAGAAAAATGCCGAAAAAATGGCTGCCGAAAAGGCCTGCGAAACTTTAAGTATTTAAGTATGAAATTCATCCGAAATATAGTTGCTAGCCTGTATTTAGTATGGGGTTTGGTGGTTTTCATCGCCTTTATGCTATTGATGTTTCCTTTCATCATTCTTATTCAATTGTTATTTAAAGGCAAAAAAGCACAAGCCTTATCTTTCACCTGCTTGCGTATTTGGGCAATGGGAACAGCCATTTTATGTTTGTATCGCATTAAAATTAAAAATAAAGAGGTCGTAGATACCTCACAATCCTACATTTATGTGTGTAACCACGGTTCCTACCTCGATGCCATTTCGGTGGTATTGGCAGCCCCTCAAGCCTTTAAGCCTTTGGGTAAGGTAGAAATGGCTAAAGTGCCCATTTTTGGTTTATTGTACAAAAATGTAGTGGTTATGCTTAATCGTAAAAGCCCCGAAAGCCGAGCGGCTAGTGTTCAAGCGCTAAAAGTAGAAATTGCTGCAGGACAGTCTATTTTTATTTTTCCGGAAGGTACCATGAATACCACCGATGAGCTGTTGGGAAATTTTTACGATGGCGCTTTTCGCATTGCCATTGAAACCCAAACACCCATTGTGCCTATGGTATTAATTAATGCTCGAGAATTAATGCCTCGTAAAGCCCCCTTATTGGTAAAACCGGGTACCATTACCTGTGTATTTCTTACGCCAATACAGGTGAAAGGCTTAACTCTTTTAGACGTAGAAACGCTAAAGGCTACCGTAAAAGCACAAATGGCCGAAGCCATTTTGGCAAATCAGTAAGCATTCCTCTCTTAGGCTAGAATCAAATTTATAGTATCTTTGCTCGATGATTAAATCAATGACCGGTTTCGGTTTAGCCACTCGTAATACGGGAAATAGTAAAATTACCGTAGAAATTAAATCGCTAAACAGTAAATTTTTAGAGCTCTCTTTAAAAATGCCCAAAGCCTATTCCGATAAGGAATTGCTCTTGCGAAACGAATGCAGTAAAAGCATTGAACGAGGAAAGGCCTATGTAGCCCTAACCGTTGAAAATAATCAAACCGATACCAAAACCGCACAAATAGATCAGGCTAAATTGGCAGCGTACTATTCGCAATTGAAAGCCGCTGCGGCCAATTTGGGCGATACCAGCAATACCCTATTCTCTTTGGCTTTGCACCTGCCCGAGGTAATTAGCTATACCGATGAAACGGGTACCGATGAAGAGTGGGCCCTTATTTTAGACACCTTTCAGCAAGCCTCTAAATCTTTTCAACAGTTTAGAACCGATGAAGGTGCCGTGCTTAAAAAAGATTTAGAGCTACGCATTCAGCATATTTTAAGTGGCCTAGCCGAGGTAGAAATAGCGGAGAAAAAACGCATACCGGCTATTCGCGAACGATTATCAACTATTTTAAACGAACATCTTTTAAACGAACACATCAATCAAAATAGATTTGAACAAGAACTTATTTATTATATCGATAAATTAGATATTACGGAAGAAAAAATTCGCTTAAAAAGTCATGCCGATT
>JAIPAN010000009.1 GCA_021740025.1 Sphingobacteriaceae bacterium | reverse complement strand
GAAGTGCTGTCGGTAATTTTTGTTTCTACCAATTTGTACGCACCTAAGGTAATTACACCACCTAAGCAGGCGGTTAGTAACATAAATCCAAATTTTTTCATATCCATCTTTCGGTTTGATTTTATTGAGTCAAATTTACTACTAGAAGCAGCTAATTTCCTATAGCTGTAACGCTACAAAATTGTTAAATTATGTTAAAGCTAGTTTTAGTAAACCTAACCTTACTCCAAATACTCTTTTTTGGCTATAAATTTGTAATCTTGTGTACTCATAACCATGCTACATTTTTACAAATATCAAGGTGCAGGTAACGATTTTGTCGTATTCGACAACCGGTCGGGAGCCATAAATCACCAAGAGCCGAGCTGGGTGCAAGGCTTGTGTAACCGCCGTTTTGGAATAGGTGCCGATGGCCTTATTTTACTGCAAAGTCACGCCGATTTTGATTTTGAAATGGTGTATTACAATGCCGATGGGCAGCCTAGTAGCATGTGTGGCAATGGCGGGCGTTGTGCGGTGGCTTTTGCCAAAAAGTTGGGTATTATTAACAATGAAACCACTTTTTTAGCGGTAGATGGCCCACATTATGCTCATAGTAGCGACGATGGAAGCTGGGTAAGTTTGCAAATGATTGACGTATCGGCACTAGAAAAAGACGGAGATGCTTGGATACTTAACACTGGCTCTCCGCATTATGTTAGTACGGTACAAAACCTCAACCAGCTAGATGTGTATAGTTTCGGAAAAGCAATTCGCTACAATAATACCTATGCCGAAAAGGGTATCAATGTAAACTTTATTGAAGAAGATGCTGCAGGTTATGCTGTACGCACCTACGAGCGTGGGGTTGAAGATGAAACCTTGGCTTGTGGCACCGGCGTTACCGCCGTAGCGTTGGCTATGGCCAAAGAAAATGGCCTAATAGGTACGCACAATACACCCATTTCTGTTCGTGGGGGTGCACTCAATGTGCGCTTTTCCTTTGATGGCAGCACCTTTACCGAGGTGTTTTTAGAAGGACCAGCCACCTTAGTCTTCGAAGGCGATATTCAGCATTAAAAACTTTGCTTTACGAGTAAAATAGCTTAGATTTAACATTTTTTTCAGTGCTACCTTCTGAAAATTTTGTGTCTACATGCTCCGTCTACAAAGCGATAAACCCTGCAAACTCGTATATGCACTCTGCAAACACGAATACCTCGGCTATGTAATTGAACCCCACGTGGTGCAATTAAATGCCAATGGGAGTTTTTCGCTTACCTACCAACGTTTATTTAGCAATACCGCCAAAGAGTTTGCCTTCATATTGGATGAAACCGACTATCAGCTAATTAAACTGTTAGAGGAGATGGAGCAAACCTATCTCATTAAGAAATACTATAAAAAAAGCATACGACCCGTAGAGTTTTTCACTAAAGTGTTTACGCCTCAGCTATTCGAGGTATATCGACCTAAAATTGAGAAAAAATTGGTGGAGGCCTTGGCCTTACTAGGCAACAAGCCTTTATACCTCATGGGCAAAGAAGGCTGGCCAGTAGAAAAACGCATACAATTAGCCTCTGAAGGGGCTACGGTATTGTTCCATTTTAGGCGCAATGAAACAGAAACCCGCTATTTCCCAACTATTAAATACCAGGGACAGCGCATTGAGTTTATGTTTAAAGAAGCACAAGTAATTTGCAACCAACCGGCTTGGCTTTTGGTAGAAAATATGCTCTACTTTTTTGAAGACGATATAGAAGGGAAAAAATTACAGCCCTTTTTAAACAAACGTTTTATTGCAATTCCAAGAGCTTCGGAGAAAACTTATTTCGAGAAATTTGTAGCTCCGCTGATTGAAAAACACCATGTGTATGCCGAGGGATTTACCATTATTCCGGAACGCTACGAAGCGGTGCCCGTGCTCAAAGTAGTTCAATTAGGCGATTTTACGCAACTGCAATTGCATTTTAAATATGGAGATTACGTGTTTCAGGCCGATACGGGTAAACGGGTATCGGTGCGTATGGAACAACAAGGCGAAGAAACTATTTTTCATCGGGTAAAGCGATCGCTTACCTGGGAAAAAACCAAAATTGATGCACTAGTAGAACAGGGGTTGCAACCCGTGGGTGGATTGTATGCACACCTCGAAGTAAACACAAACCAGGAAGAAAATAGCAGCCCTATTGAATGGATTAATACCCACCACGATTGGCTCGTTTTTCAAGGATTTGAATTAGAGCAAAGTGGTGGCGATAAAACCTTTGTACTGGGAAGCAGCCGGATTAATTTAGAGGTAAAAGAAAGCAACGATTGGTTTGATATTGAAGCCACCGTATGGTTTGGCCCCTACGAAATCCCCTTCATGGCCCTCAAAAATCATATTTTAAAGCGCATAAAAGAGTTTACATTGCCCGGGGGCGAAATTGCCATTATTCCCGAAAAGTGGTTTAGCCAATATAGTAACCTCTTTCACTTTAGCGAAGGTAAACACGAGCTAAAACTCAAAAAACACCATGTGGGTTTGGTAAACGAAATTGCTAACTCAGAATTGGCGGCCATTAGCATGGACCGAAAATTGCAAAAACTAGCTCATTTCGAAGGCATTGAGTCGGTGGACATGCCGAAAGGCTTTAAGGGTACCTTGCGCCCCTACCAGGAAGCAGGCTACCATTGGTTTAATTTTTTACGCAAATACCGCTTTGGCGGTTGCCTAGCCGACGATATGGGTTTAGGGAAAACCGTGCAGGCCCTAGCTTTGCTTCAACAAGTAAAAGAAGAACATCCTGAAGAACGCCCCACTTCTTTAATCATTATGCCCACCTCCCTCATTTACAATTGGGAGCGGGAGGCCGCCAAATTTGCACCTAAACTTAAAATTTTGGTGTATACCGGCGCAGTCCGCAATAAAGATATCAGTAGGTTTAGCCAATACGATGTAGTGTTGAGCACCTATGGCATTAGCCGGGTAGATGCCGATTTATTGAGTGCATTTTATTTTCACTACATCATTTTAGATGAAAGCCAAAATATTAAAAATGCGGCTTCAAAAGCGTTTAAAGCTATCCGTCAATTTAAATCTAAAAACCGATTGATATTGAGTGGAACCCCGATTGAAAATTCGGTAAACGATTTGTGGACCCAGATGTCGTTTATAAACCCAGGGCTATTGGGTTCGCAACATTATTTTCAAGAGGAGTTTGTTTACCCCATTGAGAAAAAAAAGGATGAGGAAAAGGCGCTAAAATTGCAGGCTCTTATTAAGCCCTTTGTATTACGCCGCACCAAAGACCAAGTGGCTACCGAATTGCCACCCAAAACCGAGCATGTATTTTATTGCGAAATGAGTGCCGAGCAGGCCAGTATATATGAAGAAATAAAATCGAGCTACAGGAACGAATTGATGCAAAGCATAGCCGATGGAACGGTAGCCAAAAAACAGGTGGAGGTATTGCAAGGCTTAACCAAGCTCCGTCAAATTGCCAATCACCCGAAATTAATACAACCCGATTTTGAAGGTGAATCGGGAAAATTCGAAAACGTAATTCATACGCTGGATCATATTTTGGCCAATGGCCATAAGGTTTTGGTGTTTTCACAGTTTGTGCGCCAACTAGATATTTACCGCAAACATTTTGATAAAAAGCATATTCGTTATGCGTATTTAGACGGACAAACCCGAAACCGTAGCGAAGTGGTGGATTCTTTTAAACAGAATGAAGATATTCAATTGTTTTTAATTTCTTTAAAGGCTGGTGGCGTAGGTTTAAATCTTACCGAAGCCGATTATGTATTTATGCTCGACCCTTGGTGGAACCCGGCGGTTGAACAACAAGCCATTGACCGCACCCACCGCATTGGGCAGAGGAAAAATGTGTTTATTTATAAATTCATCAGCAAAAATACGGTGGAAGAGAAAATTTTAGCCTTACAAGATCGTAAGAAAAAAGTGGCGCAAGCACTTATAACCACCGAAGATCATTTCGAAAAATCGCTTAGTGCGGCCGATATTGAAGAGTTGCTACGCTAAGCCGGGCTGAAACAAATACACGTAATTGTATACATAGTGGCTTGCCGCTCCGGCTACTACAAATACATGCCATATTTCGTGGCTGTGTACCCATTTATGGTAGGCTCTATCTTGGTAGTAAAACACCGTTCCAGCAAGATAAAAAAAACCGCCCAACATGAGCCATAAAATAGCCTCCAGAGGCACTTTTAATAACATTTGATTTAATAAGGGTACAATTAATAAACCCATACCAATATAAATGGCCAAGGAAAAGCCTTTGTTTTGTAGGCGGTTAAATATTTTAATGGTACAGCCGGCCAAGGCAATAAGCCATACCACTGAAAAAATAGTCCAACGTAAGCCGCCATCAAATAGTAACAATATAGTGGGGGTATAGGAACCAGCTATCATGAGGTAAATGCAGCAGTGATCGAATTTTTGCCAAAAACGAATCTCTTTTTCGGTACTGGGGTAGCCGTGGTAGGTGGCGCTAATGCCAAATAATACCACTGTACAAAGTCCGTATACAAAAGCGGCAAACTGCTGAATGCTACTAGCCGATTGGGCAAACAAAATATACGCCCCAGGCAAGGCCAATAAAGCCGGCACAAAGTGGGTGTAAAAGTTAACCGGTTGGCGGATTTTTCTATTCTTAATCTTCATCCTTTCGGGGCTCTTTGCTTATCTGATCAAAAAGCTGATCCATTTTTTCTACGTAGTCGTTGGTATCGTCAACAAAAAATTCCAATTGCGGCACAACACGCACTTGGTTTTTAATTTTGGCGCCTAATTTATAGCGTATTTCGCTGGCATGGGCCTTCACCGAACTTAAAGAAGCAGCGGCATCGGCACTGTTAAAAAAGCTTAAAAAAACCCGAGCAATGGCTAAATCGGGTGTTACACGCACTTTAGTAATGGTTACCAAGGTATTAGGCAAAAAATTCATGCCCTCTCGTTGAAATATTTCGGCTAAATCTTGCTGAATTACTCCGGCAAATTTCTGTTGACGTTTACTTTCCATGCTGGCTTTTTGTGGTGCTAATTTATAATTAATACAAGAGCTTATCAAACGGGTAACGCTGTGTATGAATGGTTTTTATACGCTTGTACAAAAGCGTTCTAAATTGTTCTAGGTTTTCCTTTTGGGTGGCCGAAATAAATAAAGCCAGATTGCTGTTTTTAGCCATCCAGCTATGCTCAAAATCGGCTAAAGTGATGGGCTCATCGTTTTCTTTTTCGAGATTTTGGTAGGCATCTATTTTATTAAACACCGTAATTATTTCTTTATCAATGGCGCCCAATTCTTTCAACGTTTCGTTCACCGTATTCATATGATCCTCAAAATTAGGGTGCGAAATATCCACCACATGAATTAAAATATCGGCTTCACGTACTTCATCTAAAGTCGATTTAAAACACTCCACCAAATGATGCGGCAATTTCCGAATAAAGCCTACTGTGTCTGAAAGCAAGAAAGGCAAATTATCAATAACCACTTTGCGCACAGTAGTATCTAGTGTGGCAAATAATTTATTTTCTGCAAACACCTCCGATTTGGAGAGCATGTTCATAATTGTAGATTTGCCCACATTGGTATAACCCACCAAAGCCACCCGAACCAACTGATGGCGGTTTTTGCGCTGCGTGGCATTTTGTTTGTCAATTTCGTCCAAACGCTCTTTCAGCAAGGAGATTTTATTGAGGATAATCCGCCTATCGGTTTCAATTTGGGTTTCACCAGGGCCACGCATACCAATACCCCCTTTTTGGCGCTCCAAGTGCGTCCAAAGTCGGGTTAATCGGGGTAACATGTATTGCAATTGGGCCAATTCTACCTGTGTTTTCGCTTGCGATGTTTGCGCACGTTTGGCAAAAATATCGAGAATTAGATTACTGCGATCTAAGATTTTAATTTGCAACTCGTTTTCAATGTTGCGCAATTGAGAGGGAGAAAGTTCATCGTCAAACACCACGATGTCTATTTCTTCGGCTTTAATATAGTCCTTAATTTCTTCCAACTTGCCCGTACCCACAAAGGTTGCCCGATCGGGCCTTTGCATGCGTTGAGTGAAGCGGTGTATGGTTTCGCCACCAGCCGTTGCTACCAAAAACTCGAGTTCCTCTAGGTACTCCCGAGTTTGCGTATCGCTTTGGCCGGGGGTAATAATTCCCACCAAAATTGCCCGTTCTGGTTTTATTGCGGTATCGTAAAATTTTTGTTTTGCCATTTAGATGCGCAAAGATACCAATTTAAGAGGCTTTTTTGATGGGAATTGATGGACTTAGTTAAGCAGCACTGCCAAATAAGGGGCGGCCACTTTGCATAATAGCTACCACAACAACTACCAAAGCTAATCCGTAAAAAAGTAGAATAGCACGGTGTTTATTAGCAGCTTCGGCTGCACGTTTGGCACGGCCATGGCCTATAGTAATTAATACCAAAGCAAACAGCATCATTACGCTATGTTCAACCGTCCAGTAACGCAGGGTGGCATCTTTCATAGTAGCTGCAGAAAATTGCACCAATGGACTAAAATAAAACAAAGTCAAACCTAATAGCAATTGCGTATGTGCAGAAATCATAGCAAATAATGCCACTTTACGATTGCCTTCGGTAAACTCTTTTTTACCCAACCAGCCAGCTAATGCTTGAACAATAGCCAATAGCACGAGGGCTAATACTACGTATCTAAACCCCGAGTGAAATTTTAAAAGAAATGAATACATATTTTTTCTATTTTGTGTGCTCAAATTACGTGAATTATTTGCGATTTATGCACATAAATTTTATCTATGTAAGCTGCTTTCGCAACTAGTCAAAAAATTACAATTGAAAAATTAACCTGGTTGAAAAATAAATTAAAAAAACACATGAAAAAACTAGTACTCTTTTGCCTGCTACTAGCTGGATTTACAGCCATGGCGCAAGAAACCTACCCGGTAAATGGGTCGTGGGATAAGCGCCCAGGCCTGTATGCATTTACCAACGCTACCATTGTGGTGCATGCCGATCAAACCATTAGCAACGGAACGCTATTGGTAAAAAATCGTAAAATTGAGGCCCTTGGTCAAAACTTAACCATTCCAAAAGGTTATGTTGTAATTGATTTGAAAGGGAAATTTATTTACCCTTCATTTATCGATGCCTTTAGTAGTTATGGCCTCTCCGAAGCTAGCCGCCCACAAGGTGGATTTGGCCGCCAAGGGCGTTCTGCAGTATTTACCAGCACCAAAGTTGGGGCCTACAATTGGAACGAAGCCATCAGACCCGAAATAGCTGTAAAATCTATGTTTACCGTAGATGCTAAGAAAGCTGAGGAATTAAAGAAAAACGGATTTGGAGCTGTACAAGCTATCAATCGCGATGGTATTGCCCGAGGCACCTCTTCGGTAGTGAGCCTGAACGATGAAAAAGAAAACAACGTGTTTCTTAAAGATGTAGCCGCTGCACAATACTCATTTAATAAAGGAAGCTCTAACAACAATTATCCATCTTCATTAATGGGTTCTATTGCTTTGTTGCGCCAAACCTATTTCGATGCACAATGGTATAAAAATCAAAAAGAAGAATTTAATATCTCTTTAGACGAGTTTAATAAAGTGCAAAGCTTACCTCAAATTTTTGAAGTAAACGATGCCTTAAGCGTATTAAGAGCCGATAAAATTGGAGATGAATTTGGAAAACAATTCATCTTTAAAACCGACGGAAAAGAATACCAACGCATTGCCGCCATTAAAGCAACCGGCGGAAGCTTTATTATTCCGCTTAACTTTCCAAAACCCTATGATGTAGAAAATCCCGCAGATGCTCGAAACATCAGCTTAAGTCAATTAAAAGATTGGGAATTGGCGCCAAGCAATCCAGCAGCTTTAGAAAAAGCGGGTGTTCGCTTTGCCATTACCTCATTCGGTTTAGAAAGTAGCAAAGATTTCATGGCAAACATTCGCACCGCTATTGATAATGGCTTAAGCGAAAAACAAGCCTTAAAATCTCTTACCGAAGTACCAGCTAGCTTATTGGGCGTAGCCGATCAGGTAGGTAGCCTAGCACCGGGCAAATTGGCCAACTTTATTATCACCTCCGATGCGGTGTTTAAAAAAGAAAGTACCATTTACGAAAACTGGGTGGAAGGTCGCCAGTTTGTAGTTTCTAAAATGGATGTGAAAGATTTACGTGGCACCTATGCACTTAGCTTAGGCGGTATTGGAGAGTTAAAACTAAAAGTAGCCGGCACCGCCAATGCGTACGATGTAAGTATAGAGCGTCAAGGAGCAGATAGTTTAAAAACTAAAGCCACCTTTAGCCGCAACGGCGATTTGTTAAATCTATATTTCGATCTGAAGAAAAACCCTACAGGCTATGTTCGCCTTAGCGGTTACATTGCTTCGGTTGCACCAGTAAGTTTTAAAGGTGAGGCTATTACTGCCGATGGTAGTTCGGCTAAATGGACGGCTACTTTCCAAGAAGCTGCTAAAACAGCCGATGCACCTAAAAAAGATACCCCTAAAGCAGCCAACACAACGGGAGCTATTATTTATCCGTTTACTGCTTTCGGTTATACCGAAGCACCTAAAGCAGAAACCGTATTATTTAAAAATGCAACGGTTTGGACCAATGAAAAAGAAGGTATTTTACCCAATACCGACGTGCTGATTGAAAACGGAAAAATTAAAGCCATCGGAAAAGACCTAGCAGCCGGTACAGCCAAAGTAATTGATGCTACAGGCAAACAATTAACCCCAGGAATTATTGACGAACACTCTCACATTGCCGGATCAGGTGGTATTAACGAGGGTGCACAATCGGTAAGTTCCGAAGTGCGTATTGCCGATATCATCAACTCAGAAGATGTAAACATTTACCGCCAATTAGCCGGTGGAGTAACCACTTCTCATATTTTACACGGATCGGCCAATGCTATTGGTGGACAAACGCAAGTACTTAAATTACGTTGGGGCAAAACACCAGAAGAATTAAAATTTGAAGGAAGCGACGGCTTCATCAAATTTGCCTTGGGTGAGAATGTGAAACAAAGTAATTCATCAAGTTTCCCAACCAATGCCAGCCGTTTTCCTCAAAGCCGTATGGGGGTAGAACAAGTATATGTAGATGCCTTTACCCGTGCTAAAGAATACGAAGCAGCACGTGCTGTAAAAGGCAACAACGTACGTAGAGATTTAGAATTGGATGCCTTGGTAGAAATTTTAAATCAAAAACGATTTATTACCTGCCACTCGTATGTACAATCGGAAATTAACATGCTCATGCACGTTGCCGATTCTATGGGCTTTAAAATAAATACCTTTACGCATATTTTAGAGGGTTATAAAATGGCCGATAAAATGGCTGCAAGAGGAATTGCCGCCTCTACGTTCTCCGATTGGTGGAGTTACAAAAGCGAAGTACTCGAAGCCATCCCTTACAATGGTGCTTTAATGCACCAAATGGGTGTAGTTACTGGCTTTAATTCCGATGATGCCGAAATGGCCCGTCGATTAAACCAAGAAGCCGGAAAAGCCATTACCTACGGCGGTATGAGCGAAGAAGAAGCCTTTAAATTGGTTACCCTAAACCCAGCAAAAATGCTGCACATTGATAATTGTGTAGGTAGTATTAAAGCTGGTAAAGACGCCGATTTGGTACTCTGGTCTGCCAATCCATTATCTGTTTATGCCTTAGCAGAAAAAACATTTGTTGATGGTATCATGTATTGGGATTTGAGCAAAAATGCTGAAAGCATAAAAGCCATGAACACCGAAAAAGGACGCATTATCCAAAAAATGATGGATGCCAAAACCGGTGGAAGCGCTACGCAGCGTCCAAGCATGCAACGTCAGCGTTTATACGAATGCGAAACCTTAGAAGAAGATCAATTTGTAAACAACAATCAATAAAAAATTTAGAGAAAAAGAGATGAAAAGATATAGTTTAAGTCTTGCCGCCCTGGTGTTAAGCACCCTTTGTTTCGGCCAAGCGAACATACTACCAAGCAAGGCACAAAATAAGCCCATTATTATTAGCCATGCCACCATACATACCGCAACAGGGCTGGTAATTAACAATGGCTTTATTGCTTTTAATGGAGGTAAAATTACCGCACTAGGCGAAGGAGAAGCCCCGAGCATTGCCGGAGCCAATGCCATTGATGCTAGCGGAAAACACGTATACCCAGGCTTTATTGTACCCAACACTATTTTAGGTTTGGTAGAAATTGAATTGGGCGCTCGGGGAACCGACGATGGGACTGAAGTGGGTGAAATGAACCCACATGTACGTTCGCTTATTGCCTTTAATACAGATTCAAAAGTAATTCCAACCACCCGCTCCAATGGAATTTTGATGGCTCAACCGACACCTCAAGGAGATTTAATTCCCGGACAATCATCGGTAGTTACGCTAGATGCCTGGAATTGGGAAGATGCTGCATACAAAAAAGATATCGCTGTGCACCTAAATTGGCCAAGCACACAGAGTACCGGGCCAGCTGCCGAAGCTGGACAAAAAGCCTTAGATCAGCTAAACAACTATTTTACTGAAGCAAGGGCCTATGCTCAACTTACAAAACCTGCGGTTACCAATGCTCGTTTCGAAGCCTTGAAGGGTTTGTTTAACGGTAGCAAAAAGCTGTTTGTAAACGTAAACCAGGCAACTGGCATGTTACAGGCTATCAACTTTGCCAAATCATTTGGGCTAAACTTGGTACTTGTTGGTGCTAGCGAAGCGTATTTGGTTGCCGATGTGTTGAAAGAAAATCAGATTCCGGTAATTATTGCCGAAACCCAAGCACTACCCGATAAAAACGACGATGATGTGTACTTACCTTACGCATTACCAAAAATTTTACAAGATGCAGGCGTATTGGTAGCACTGGGTGGTAATAACCGTGTCGACCGTGTACGTAGCTTGCCTTTTCAGGCGGGTACTGCGGCAGCCTATGGTTTAAGCAAAGAACAAGCCTTGGCTCTTATTACAATCAATACAGCTAAAATTTTGGGTATTGATAAAAGTGCCGGCAGCTTGGAAGTAGGTAAAGATGCTACCTTATTTATTTCTGGTGGCGATGCCTTGGATATGCTAGGTAATAAAGTAGAAAGCGCCTTTATTCAAGGTAGAACCATTAACCTCGACAACCTAAATAAACAATTATACAAACGTTACCAAGAAAAATACGGATTGAAATAATTGGGTTCACTAAAAGAAAAGCCTATCGATTTTCGGGGGGCTTTTTTTATAAGCAAAAGGGTATAAAATAAAAAAGTCCCGGACGGGCGTCTGGGACTTTTTCGAACTAACCAATTATAAACCTAAAGAATAAGGTTGCTATGGGGTAAGGAGTCGAACCTCTAGAAAAGCTTTTGACTTTTCTCACCTGTTAAAAACTCCCCACAGGTACATGAAACTTGCGAATGATTGATACAAATATAAGCGAATGGGCTATTTATTACAAATATGATAATGAAATAATTTAATTTTTAGTATATTCGCAATATAAAAACTATTTAAATAAAAAATTATCAAAAAATGAGTGAAAAAAAGCTTCAAAATTTAGAAATTGACAATTTAGATAAGGAAATTTTATCCATTTTAATGGCCGATGCCACCATTCCGTACACCGAAATTGCCAAAAGATTAATCATTTCTGGCGGAACGGTACACGTTCGGATGAAAAAGATGCAAGACATGGGCATTATTGAGGGTTCGCAGTTGAATGTAAATGCGCAAAAAATTGGCTACGATATTTGTGCGTTCTTGGGCATTTATCTCCAAAAAGGGTCGAAGTACAACGAGGCTGTAGAACGACTAAAAGAAGTGAAAGAAATTGTGGAGTTACACTACTGCACTGGGGCCTACAGTATGTTTGCTAAAATTATTTGTAAAGATACCAGCCACTTGCGTAGGGTACTAAACGACGGCATACAGGCTGCACCGGGCATACAACGCACCGAAACCTTCATCTCACTAGAAGAAAGTATTAAACGGCAAATTCAAATAGCTTAAAAACAAGAAAGCCCCGAATCTATCGGGGCTTTCTTGCAATTGGTTAGTAAAATCGTTTATTTATTTAGGTACAATACCTCTTTTACTGCTTTAATTACACGCTCTGCATTAGGTAATGCTTCTTGAATTAGTGTTGAAGCATAAGGCAAGGGCACATCGGCAGAGGTAATACGAATAATTGGCGCATCTAAATAATCGAAAGCTTCGCGTTGTACTTTAAAGCTTACTTCAGTAGAAATAGAGGCTAAAGGCCAGGCTTCTTCTACAAATACCATGCGATTTGTTTTCTTTACAGAGGCAATTACGGTAGCGTAATCAATGGGGCGTACGGTACGCAAATCAATTACTTCTACATTTATTCCTTCTTTAGTTAGCTCTTCTACCGCTGGCATAACCACACGGCTTAACATTTTACCAAAGGTTACAATGGTTACATCGCTACCTTCTTTTACCACACGGGCTTTGCCAATGGGTAAATAATATTCTTCTTCGGGCACTAAGCCTTTATCGCCATACATCACTTCCGATTCCATAAAAATAACTGGATCTGGATCAATAATAGCTGATTTTAATAAGCCTTTTGCTTCGTAGGGATCGGCCGGAACTACCACTTTTAAACCTGGGCAGTTGGCATACCAATTTTCGAAATTTTGAGAGTGCTGCGCACCTAATTGTCCGGCATTACCGGTTGGGCCACGAAATACCATAGGCATGGGGAACTGCCCACCACTCATTGAAAGCATTTTTGCAGCGGCATTAATCACCTGATCAATAGCTACTAAAGAGAAGTTAAAAGTCATGAATTCTACAATGGGGCGCAAGCCGTTCATGGCAGCACCTACTGCAATACCTGCAAAACCCAATTCGGCAATAGGAGTATCTATAATGCGTTTTTCGCCAAATTCATCTAACATACCTTGGCTTACTTTATAGGCGCCATTGTACTCAGCCACTTCTTCACCCATTAAAAAGATGTTTTCATCTTTTCTCATTTCTTCGTTCATTGCTTCGCGAAGGGCTTCTCTAAATTGTAGTTCTCTCATGGTGTTCAAATCAATTTTTCGGAAGGCAAATATAATCTAGTTTTTCGAAATCTGAGGACTCAATTGTGAATCGATTCTAAGGTCTCCTTTAATCGATGCTATTTTCATCAGCTCCGGCTAGTTCTAACAAGGTGTCGGGCGCCTGAAAGTTGTTGCGTACAAAGGTACACCAGTTGCAATCTTCTTTGCCACAACCATCAAAACGGTGTTTTTTAATGTTCTCAAAAGTTTCTTTTATCTGGCTGCGTACGATTTTTAAATCTTCGGGCTTAATAAGCACTTTGGCTTTTACATATTCGTCGTTGTAAGGCTCCACAAAATCGAAATCAACTGCATTTACTTCCCAATCGTGGCGGGGATCGTTCTCTACCAATAATCGAT
Source organism: Sphingobacteriaceae bacterium (assembly GCA_021740025.1). The sequence continues at coordinate 2,368 of JAIPAN010000009.1, read as the reverse complement.
AAAAAACTGCTTGGCGCCAATAATCGCCACCCAATGGGTTTTTCTCGTCGGCGGCTTTTAGCTTGGCTTTTGCATTTTCATAACTGCCCGTTTTATAATCTACAATGGTAATTTGCTTGCCATCAAATTCAATTTTATCCAAGTCGCCTTTTACCGGTATACCGCCAATTTCTACCTGTTTTATTTTATGTTCGGTAAGGGTGTTTTTATTCCACTCGTTTACATAGCGCTCGTAATAGGCGGGCAAAATTTTATCGCCATGCTCCAACCTGCGGGTATACTGTTCGTCGGTAAAGGCTTCGCGATTGCGTTTCATGTACCACTTAAAATCGTCCATAAAACGTTCAATAGAATGGAACTCTTGGTTATTATCGGGCAGAGCTCTAAACAATTTGTTCAGGGCCCAATGTACCGCCGAACCAAAGGTCATGGTATCGTTTTTACCGCTTGGCACTCGAATTAAATTATTGAAATAAAATTTAAGCGGACAGTCTAAATAGTTATTAAGATGGGTTACGCTGAGGCTATATTTTTCTAATAAATGATCAATATAAGGACCATCAATTAAACCCGGATTAATCCGTTCATCGGCGCTAAATTGCAACACAAAAAAGGCTTCTAAATCTGATGTGGCTACTTCTACAAATTCTTCCTGCAAATCGGTGCTGGCTTTAATTTCGCCAATAAATAGGGTGGGTTCTTGTGGTTTTCCCTTAGAATCTTCGTTTACGTACGAAATGAGCAATTCTTTACGGGCACGGGTAATGGCTACATAAAACAAACGGCGCAATTCTTCCAAATCGCTGGTATTGGCCAACGAAGAAAACACGGTATCAGGCAACTTGTATTCGCCGCTTGTATTTTTACGCTTCTCCTCCCAAACATTTCGGTTGGCGCCCACCAAAAACACATAATCAAACTCCAAACCCTTTGAACTATGGCAGGTTAAAAAATGCACGCCGGTTTCGTTAAAAATTGCTTGGGTTAATGATAAGGGTAAATCGTGCTCCTCTAATGAATCGAGTAAGCCCACAAACTCTACCAAACTTAAATCGGGTTTTTTACGGCTTTCGTCTTTTAAGAAATTAAAAATAGAGGTGAGCATTTGCATCAACCACGTTTTATCTGCCGATTGCAAAACATAAGCTAATAATCCACCGCGAACCATCATTTTTTCGAACAAATTATGAAGCGTTAGGTTGGCAGCTTCTTTAATCCAATACTCTAAATCGTTGCTTAGGCGCTGAATTTGTTTTAAACTCTCGGTATTTAATTCGGCAGCTGGTTTACGAGCAAGTTCATATAATTTTCTGCGGATGGAGGTTCGTTCTTTGGCATCGTGGTTCTGATGGCTAACTTCTACGCTAAACTTGGCAATGTCCATCGGATCTATTTGGTAGAAATCGTAATGCATCAACTCAAAAAGTAAGCCATCGCCACTGTACGGAAATTGTTTTTCGGCAGCCACATAGCGTAACAAGTTGATGATTTTTTTACCGAATGGCTCCGTTAAAATGTTCACCTTTTTCTTGGTGTTCACCGCAATATCTTTTAGCTGAAAATAGCGGGCCAGTTCTTCGCCAGAACGGTGTTCTTTATAAATAATGGCTATTTCTTGCGGAGCTACTCCTTGCGAAATTAAGTCTTCCACCTGGCGGCTTACATGGGCAAATTCTTGAAATTGGCTACCATAAGCTCTAATTACTGGCTTTACTTCGGACTGGGCATAGGCAGCATTTTTAGCCAACAAATGCTTGCTTAAACCCTGCAATTTTACCCGCTCTTTATTTTGTTCAATAAGTACCCGTGCGGTATCTAAAATATGTTGCGACGAACGGTAATTATCCGTAAGCATAACTTGGTATAATTGATGCGCATAGGTAGCATGGTAGGCTTCTATATTTTGCACGTTAGCTCCCTGAAACCTAAAAATAGATTGATCGTCATCGCCCACCACAAAAATATTGGGGCTATCCCAATAACTAATCAAAAGTTGAATGAGTTCGTTTTGCGAACCGCTGGTATCTTGGTATTCGTCTACCAATACATACTGAAACCGCTCTTGGTAATTGAGCAATAAGTACTCGTCTTTTTTGAAGGCTTCGAGCACCCACAAAATCATATCGTCGTAATCGTAACGATTCATCTGCTGCATCAGTTTACGGTAGGCCGGAAACTCTTTGGCAGCGGCACGTAATTTTTCGAGCGATTCTAATAAGGTATTAAATGCCGGCTTTAGTTCACCCGGTTGCTTATCTTTATATTTTTTCTGGTATTTGTAGTCGGCATAATACGAACTCCCCGGCTCTGAGTCTTTTACCAGCTCAATATATTCATCAATTTTATCGCTAATAAATTCGCCCGACCA
>JAIPAN010000008.1 GCA_021740025.1 Sphingobacteriaceae bacterium | reverse complement strand
CCCAAAGGGGAATGGGAGTTTCGCCCATTATATGTTACGAATCTATTTGGGGAAGTTATGTAGCCGAGAGTGTAAAGCAAGGAGCGGGCTTTATTGCCATCATTACCAACGATGCTTGGTGGGGCAATACTTCGGGCAAAGACCAGCACTTGGCCTATGCCAAATTACGAGCCATCGAAAACCGACGCTGGGTTGCTCGTTCGGCCAATACGGGTATTTCGTGCTTTATTAACCAACGGGGAGATGTGGTGAAAAAAAGTGGGTGGTGGGTACCTACTGCTTTAAAAGCAGACATCAATTTAAATGAAGATCAAACGTTTTACACCCAATATGGCGATATTTTAGCCATACTCGGTTGTTCAGGAGCTTTTGCACTCGTACTGCTTGCTTTGTATATGAGATACAAATTAAAGGCAAGCTTTAAAACATCTTAAAAGAATCCAAAAAATAGCCCGATATTTGTAGTATGAAAATCGGGATTGTTTGTTACCCCACTTTTGGTGGTAGTGGTGTTTTAGCCACTGAGTTAGGCAAGGGTTTGGCCGAAAATGGTCATCAAGTACATTTTATTACCTACAGCCAACCTGCACGTCTCGATTTTTTTTCCGAAAACCTCTTTTATCACGAAGTATCGGTTTCCAATTATCCATTATTCGATTATGCTCCCTACGAATTGGCTTTGGCCAGTAAGTTGGTAGATGTGGTACGGTTCGAAAAATTAGATATTTTACATGTTCATTATGCCATACCGCATGCTTCGGCAGCCTTTATGGCCAAACAAATTTTGGCAACCTACGGCATTCATATTCCAGTGGTTACTACCCTTCACGGAACCGATATTACCTTGGTGGGTAAAGATTTAACCTATAAACCGGTGGTCACCTTTTCCATCAATCAATCGGATGGTGTAACGGCCGTTTCTGAATATTTGAAGCAAGATACCTACAAGCATTTCGAGATTACGAAAGATATCCGTGTAATTCCCAATTTTGTAGATATGAATCGCTTTAAACTAAAAGCGAAAGATCATTTTAAGAAAGCCATTGCACCTAATAACGAACGCATTGTGGTGCATACCTCTAATTTCAGAAAAGTAAAACGTACGCAAGATGTGATTCACGTTTTTGAGAAAATTGTGAAAGAAGTGCCTGCTAAATTACTCATGGTGGGCGATGGACCTGAACGGGCGTATTGCGAACAATTGTGCCGCGATTTAAACATTTGTGACAATGTTCGCTTTTTGGGCAAGCAAGATGCCGTAGAAGAAATTTTATCAGTAGCCGATTTGTTTATTATGCCATCTGAATCGGAAAGTTTTGGCTTGGCAGCCTTGGAAGCCATGGCTTGTAAAGTGCCTGTAATTACTTCAAACGCTGGTGGTTTGCCCGAATTGAATGTAGATGGTGTAACTGGTTTTATGGATGAAGTGGGTGATATTGCCTCGATGGCACATCATGCTATTGCTATTTTAGCTAACGACGATAAGTTAAATAGCTTCAAAGAAAATGCCTTGAGCAGAGCCAAAGAGTTCGACCTGAGTATTATATTGCCTATTTACGAGGCCTATTACCGAGAAATTTTAGGATAAAACTTATTTAATAAGGTGTTTTAGTTGGATGATTTCTTTTTCATCTAAATATCTCCAACGTCCTCTTGTTAAATCTTTCTTCGTAAGGTTGGCGTAAATTACACGATCTAGCTTTACTACTTCATAGCCCAAATATTCGAATATTCGGCGTACAATGCGGTTTCTACCGCTATGAATCTGTATGCCAATTTCACGTTTGGTGCCACCTTGTACATAACTTACCGCATCGGGTTTAATTAGGCCATCTTCTAGCTCTAAACCAAAGGCAATCTTATTTAAATCGCCCTGTGGTAGGCTTTTGTTTAATTCTACTTGGTAAATTTTGGTAATCCCTGTTTTCGGGTGCGATAATTTATCGGCTAAATCGCCATCATTGGTCATTAACAACAAACCGGTTGTGTTGCGGTCTAAACGGCCAACGGGGTAAATACGCTCCTTTGATGCTTTTTCTACTAATTGCATGACCGTACGGCGTTCTTGCGGATCGTCGGTTGTAGTGATATAATCTTTTGGTTTATTTAACAATACATAAACCATTTTCTCCCGTTTAAGTGTTTCGCCATTGTAGCGAATTACATCTTTTGAGGGGTTTACCCGATAACCCAATTCCGAAACTACTTCTCCATTTACCGAAACTACACCAGCAGCAATTAACTCATCTGCTTTACGGCGGGAGCAAATACCTGCATTTGAAATGTATCGGTTTAAGCGAATCAATCCATCTTCTTTGCCTGGTAGAGGGCGTTTACGACCTTTACCACCCAAGGCATCTTCTCTAACTTTTCTAGGGGCTAGTGTTTTAGTATAGGGGCGTTCTCCAAAAGAACTGCGTTTCTGATACGGTCTTGCTGCATTCCCTTCGTCATCTGTTCTGCGTGCTGGGCGATCATCATAAGGTTTTCGTTCTCCATCCGATGGACGTTTGCTATAAGGTCTTGGGGCATCACCATCGGTTCTGCGTGTTGGGCGATCACCGTAAGGTTTTCGTTCTCCATCCGATGGACGTTTGCTATAAGGTCTTGGTGCATCGCCATCGGTTCTGCGTGTTGGGCGGTCGCCATAAGGTTTTCTTTCCCCACTAGCAGAGCGGCTGTTGCCGAAACTACGTGGCGAAGCTCCTTCATCGTCTCTTTTAAAAGGCCGAGGTTTGCTAGTAAAAGGTCTTCTTTTAGCATCTCCACCTTCTCTAGGTGTTCTGCTACTTGTACGAACGCTAGAGTACCCTTCTTTTTTGAAATCAGTGCGATTTGTTCTGGGCGTAAAATCTCTTGGTTTTTCTTCACGATTAGCGCCAAATTCACGTTTTTTAGGGCCAAACGACTTTTTGTCATCCCCGAAATTCTTTTTTTCTCCGAAGGCCTGCTTTTCAGAAAAAGCAGGTTTACGACCACCAGTGGCACGAGTTGTACGCTTATTTGGTCCGGATTTATCGTCTCGACTATTCCTTGATCGTTGGTTTGGCATGAAAAATGAACGCTATGTGTGTAAAAAGAAAGCAAATGTACGCAAAAATAGGCGCTTTTAAACAATTTCCACATTTTATAAATACCGCTTATGAGTTGTTTGTGCCCTTATTTAAGTTATTTGCGCTCAAAAATGTGGATAAGTATGCGTAGGACGATGAATAAACGATCTGTACTTTTAAACAACTTTTTTAGTTCACTAAATAAAGTAAACATGACAAACAAACCCTTAATAGCTTGTCTAGCTATGCTAGTCTTGCTGGTATTGGCCACATTGTTTTTCTATAGCAATCCCAACAATGCTGGTAGTGAACATACATCGGCTCAAATCCAAGAGCCTTACGACCCGTATTTAAGCACCCTAAACTTTGCTTCTGAAGTTATGCCAATAGCCGATGTACAGGTTAGTTTTCGGATAAAAAAAATACTTAAATCATACAGATATCGCCGTTTAAGATCGCATCGTTTGCATAATCAAGCGAAAAACATGTTCCCCATTATGGAGCCTATATTGGTTGCCTACGGTATTCCGCAAGATTTTAAATACATTCCATTGGTTGAGAGCGGATTTAAATCGGGCACCTCACACAAAGGTGCTTCAGGTGCTTGGCAGTTTATGCCACATACAGCACGCTCTTTTGGCCTTAAAGTAAATTCAGCCACAGACGAACGGCAAGAATTGGCCAAATCTACTGTAGCCGCTTGTAAATATTTGCGATCTCTCTATAAAGAATTTAACAACTGGACCCTAGTGGCTGCAGCTTATAATATTGGTGAGAATAAACTAAAGCGCATCATTCGTAAACAAGATCATGCCAACTATTTTCGCTTAAAGCTAAATCCCGAAACGGCCAGCTATGTATATAAATTGGTGGCCATGAAAGAGATTATTGAAAATCCGGCTCGTTATGGCTATCGCCGGATAGAAACGCCTAAACAAAGCAGTACAATATTTACCCAGGAAGCTCGTTATTATCCTGAGAACTTTCTTAGAGGTTTGGTGTTGAAGCACGCTCTCGTAGATTGATTGTTAATTAATTGATCGTTTATCATAAAAAGGCCGACTTATTCTCGGCCTTTTTTTATTGTTTGCTGTGTAATTGGCAAACAATATCGCATCTTTGCCTTTTAATTCCGACTGCTTTTTGGCTATGCAACTCACACCATCCGACTTAGGCGATCAATACGAACTAGCTGTTTTTGGCGCCCGGGTTCATAATCTAAAAAACATCGATGTTTCTTTCCCAAGAAATAAATTGGTAGTGATAACGGGTTTGAGTGGTAGCGGAAAATCATCTCTGGCTTTTGATACCATTTATGCCGAAGGGCAACGCAGGTATATGGAAACCTTTAGCGCCTACTCCCGTCAATTCATGGGAGGCATGGAGCGCCCAGATGTGGATCAAATTACTGGCTTAAGTCCGGTAATTGCCATTGAGCAAAAAACCACCAGCAAAAACCCACGGTCTACTGTGGGTACCATCACCGAAATTTACGATTTCATGCGTTTGCTTTTTGCCCGTACGGGAGAGGCATATTCCTATGTGTCGGGCAAAAAAATGGAGCGGATGTCTGATGATCAGATTTTGCAAAACATTCTGAAGCAATTTGATGGCCAGGCCATTAGCATATTGGCCCCTGTAATTAAAGGTAGAAAAGGGCATTACAGAGAACTGTTTGAGCAAATTCGGAAACAAGGTTATTTGAAAGTTCGGGTAGATGGCGAAATTTTAGACATTACGCCCAAAATGCAGGCCGATAGATATAAAATTCACGATATTGAAATTGTAGTTGACCGCTTGTTAGTATCCGAAGCGGATGCAACTCGTTTGGCTACCTCAATTCGTACCGCTTTAAAAGTTGGTAAGGGAATCATCAAAATAAGTGATAAAAGCAACGGTGAAATATTTTTCAGCCGTTTTTTAATGGATGCCGAATCGGGAATTTCTTACGATGAACCGCAGCCCAATACCTTTTCCTTTAATTCGCCATACGGTGCTTGTGAAAGCTGTAATGGTTTGGGTTATGTGGTAGAGGTTGATCAGCATTCGGTAATTCCGAACCCGAAATTGAGTATCATGCAAGGTGGATTGGCTCCTTTGGGCGAATACCGTGAAATTTGGGTATTTCAAATTTTAAAAGCGATTGCCAAATTCTACAATTTTTCGTTGGCCACGCCTTTAAAAGACCTTTCTCAAGAACTCATCGATATTATTTTAAATGGATCGGAAGATGTCATTCCGGTTTCGGTTGGTGCCAATTCATGGAATGTAAAAACCTATCAAATTACCTTTGATGGCATTATTAAACTCTTAGAAGAGCAAAGCGAACGCCGTGGCGAAGAGGCTTTGGCCGATTTAGAAAATTTTCGATCCTTAAAAACCTGTCCGGTATGTGTAGGAGCTCGGCTTAAAAAAGAATCGCTGCATTTTAAAGTTGCCGGTAAAAATATTTACGAGCTTGCTAGCATGGATATTACCCAGCTAGCTGCTTGGTTTAGTGAGGTAGAAAGTCAACTTTCGGAACGCCAGTTGATTATTGGTAAAGAGATTTTAAAAGAAATTAGAGCCAGAATTAGCTTTTTGCTCGATGTGGGTTTAACCTATCTCACCCTAGATCGTACGGCTAAAACACTTTCTGGTGGCGAAGCTCAACGCATCCGTTTGGCTACTCAAATTGGGTCACAACTAGTAAATGTGCTCTACATTTTAGATGAGCCTAGTATTGGCCTGCATCAACGAGACAATAACCGTTTAATTACGGCCTTAAAACAATTGCGTGATATTGGCAATACGGTTTTGGTAGTAGAGCACGATAAGGACATGATTTTGGAAGCCGATTATGTATTTGATATGGGTCCGGCTGCCGGTATTCATGGTGGTGAAGTGGTGGCACAAGGTACGCCTGCAGAATTGCTTAAAAAACATACCACCACTACCGATTATTTAAATGGAACAAAAGCCATTGCCGTGCCTAAAACCAGAAGAGCCGGCAACGGTAAAGCATTGGTGCTTAAGAAAGCTAGCGGCAATAATCTCAAAAACGTAACGGCACATTTTCCTTTAGGTACTTTAACTTGTGTAACAGGCGTTTCGGGGAGTGGTAAATCTACACTAATTGCCGAAACGCTTTACCCCATTTTAAATCATCATTTTTTTAGGGCTAAAAAGAAACCGATGCCTTTTGCCGCTATTGAGGGTTTAGAACACATAGATAAGGTTATTGAGATTGACCAAACGCCTATCGGACGTACGCCTCGTTCCAATCCATCAACGTATACGGGCGTGTTTTCTGATATCCGCAATTTATTTGTGGCCCTACCTGAAGCTAAAATTAGAGGCTATAAGCCCGGCCGATTCTCGTTTAATGTGAAGGGTGGCCGTTGCGAAACCTGCCAAGGTGCCGGTTTAAAAATTATTGAAATGAACTTTTTGCCCGACGTACAAGTGCCTTGCGAAGAGTGTGGCGGTAAACGCTACAATCGCGAAACCTTAGAGGTGCGTTATCGGGGTAAATCTATTAGCGATGTGTTGAATATGAGTATTGAAGAGGCCGTGCCTTTTTTTGAACCTATTCCAGCAATCTATCGTAAAATTAAAACCCTGCAAGATGTAGGCTTGGGCTATATTACGCTTGGGCAATCGTCTACTACCTTATCCGGAGGGGAGGCTCAACGGGTAAAATTAGCTACCGAATTATCTAAAAAAGATACCGGAAATACTTTCTATATTTTAGATGAACCTACTACGGGATTACATTTCGAGGATATTCATGTATTGTTGGGTGTATTAAACCGCTTGGTAGATCATGGCAACACCGTATTGGTAATTGAGCATAATTTAGATGTGGTGAAAGTAGCCGATTGGGTACTCGATTTAGGACCGGAAGGTGGTTCGGGTGGTGGTGAAATTCTGTTTGAAGGAACGCCAGAAGGCTTGGCCGCTTGTGCCAAAAGTCATACCGGAAAGTACTTAAAAGCCGAATTAAAAATCAAATAAATGCTTTTCGGCATGGTAGGAAGAACGCACCAATGGTCCGCTTTCTACATATTTAAAACCCATTTTTAGGCCTAATTCCTTGTACTTGTCGAATTGTTCGGGTCTAATCCAATCTACCACTGGATGATGGTTTCGGGTGGGTTGTAAATATTGGCCCAAGGTTAAAATATGTACCCCGGCTTTCACTAAATCGGCCATAGCTTCCAGTACATCTTCTTCCGTTTCGCCAAGGCCAAGCATAATGCCCGATTTGGTACGGACGCCTGCGGCAGAAATTCTACTTAAGCATTCTAAACTACGGTCGTATTTGGCTTGGATGCGTACTTCTTTGGTTAATCGGCGTACGGTTTCTAAATTATGTGAAACTACTTCTGGGCGAACGGCTAATACTCTGTCTAGGTTCTCCCAAATTCCTTTAAAATCAGGAATAAGCGTTTCTAGCGTGGTTTCTGGGCTCTCTCGGCGAATGGCTAAAATGGTTTCCGCCCAAATGGTAGAGCCTCCATCTTTTAAATCATCGCGATCAACAGATGTAATCACGCAGTGTTTTACCTGCATCAGTTTTACCGATTGCGCCACTCGGTTGGGTTCACCGGTATCTACCGCCAAAGGTCGGCCAGTAGCTACGGCACAAAAAGAGCAAGATCGGGTACAAATATTTCCCAATATCATGAAGGTGGCCGTGCCAGCACCCCAGCATTCGCCCATATTGGGGCAATTGCCACTTTCGCAAATGGTGTGTAATTTGTGTGTATCTACCAAACTGCGAACATGTGCATATTCTTTACCAACTGGTAATTTTACACGTAACCAATCTGGTTTACGTGGACTTTCGTTGGCGGGAATAACCGGTAATTCGATCATGGAACAAAAATACATATTTTGCCTTATATAGCTCGTGAACTCGTCATTGGAGTTTCATTTTTTGCTAACTTGCGGTATAAAATTAACTTATGGCTACAGTAGAAACGGTTTATGTTGGCGAATTGCGCACGCAAGCCACCCATGTTCGTTCTGGCAATCAATTAATAACGGATGCTCCTTTAGATAATCATGGCAAAGGCGAAGCCTTTTCGCCTACCGATTTATTGGCTACGGCTTTAGGTAGTTGCATGCTTACGGTAATGGGCATAGCTGCCGAAAAGTACGAGGCCGATTTAAACGGAACTACCTGTTCTATTACTAAAATTATGGCCGAAAATCCACGTAGAGTGGCTGAGGTGCAAATTACCTTCAATTTCCCGAAGAGAGACTTTAGTGATAAAGTGAAAACTGTTTTAGAGCGGGCTGCGCACACCTGTCCGGTTTCTAAGAGCTTACACCCCGATTTGGTAGAAACCTTGGTGTTTAATTGGGCTTAAGCGATTTGTTCGGCTAATTCGTCTGCAGAAATTTCTCCGTGGGTAGCCTCAAAAAGGCATTCGCCATTATTTATTAACAGTATTTGTGGCGATTGGTGTGGAACCTGAAATATCTCAGCAATGGCATTCGAAATTTCGCGGTAATTTAATAAATCTAGGTAATATGCCGGAATATTGGCTGGGATAACATCGCTCTCTAATTCTAATTTCTTTTTAGCCATTAAACTAATAGAGCAACGGGTGCTATGCTTAAAAATTATACTGTATCCAGTATGGTTTTTAATGTTTTTTAGCTCATCTAAAGATGTTAAATCTAGCCAGTTCATGTATGTATTACCGCACTCTTTTACTAGGATAGGAACTGTAGGCTGGGCAAAGTTTACTTGAGCAAGCACTTAATATGCTGGTACCTATGGTAAGGATAACTAAGACAATCAGCAATTTTCTCATGGTGTTTTAAATCTTAGGTAAACTTATCTTTTTTTAGTAAAAGACGCAAGTTAATTACAACTAATATGTCAATAACGTATTAAAGCAAAAAAGCTTATCACAAAAGTGATAAGCTTTTACAAGAAAATTTAATTCTTACTGCTGTGCCTCTACACGAGCAATTAATGACTCAATAGTAGCTGCTTCGGCACTTTGAGTATAGTTTTCTTTAATTTTTTTGTAGGCTTTTAATGCGGCATCAAAATCTTTTTGTTGCTCATATACCAAACCTAGTTTTTTTAAGAAAAGTGGGGTAGTAAACTCATTGGCGCTTTTCCCGGCTGCTTTTTTGTAATAGGTAGCGGCTTTATCGTAATCTTTTAATTCGCTATAGGCATCACCTAGCATACCCAATACCAAGGGATCGATAATTGGACTACCTGTGCTGCTGTAATTTCCTAAAGCCTCTACTGCTTTTTCGAATTCTCCTTTTTTAAGGTACAAACCTCCTAAATAGGCATTGGCTATGTTTGCAGATTTGGTGCTTGTATACTCTTCTGCAATTTTTTCGAAACCAGGGTACGAACCATCGCCCTTAATTGCTTTATCGCTTAATGAATCGGCACTTGCATATTGCTCTGCTTTAAACATTTCGTTTACCGCTTTCTCTGCACGGGGTGCTAAATAAAATTTTTGGTAGCCAATGTATAAAAGCGCTAGCCCTAAAATGGCACCACCTATAATAAGTAGACTTTTGCTATTTTCTTGAACAAAAGATCCGGTTGCCTTTTCTTCTGTTGCGGATACTTCCGGAGTTGTTTTTTGTTTACTTGACATGCTTTATAAAATTTTGAAGAAGCAAAAATACAGTTTTACCCATAAGTATCAACAATTTAAATTTTTACGCTTATTTTTTTTGAGTACGGGCTTTAAAAAATAGAAAATGGTACCTTTGATTTCTCTTAAAAATTATGTGGTTACAGCGTTTATCTATTATCAATTTTAAAAATTACGAAGAAGCTAGTTTAGCTTTTTCGCCAACAATAAACGCTTTTACAGGCAATAATGGTGCTGGTAAAACCAATTTACTCGATGGTATTCATTACCTCTCTTTGTGTAAAAGTTACTTCAACCCGATAGATACACAACAAATTAGGCAGGCTGCCGATTTTTTTATGATTCAGGGTGATTTTGAGTTGGAGGGTAAAAAAGAGGTGATTGCGTGTTCCTTAAAGCGCAATCAAAAAAAACAATTTAAACGTAATAAAAAAGAATATCCGAGGTTGGCTGATCATGTAGGAATTTTTCCTTTAGTGATGATTTCGCCCTATGATGTGAGCATTATAATGGAGGGGAGTGAAGAGCGCAGAAAATTTCTGGATAATGCCATTAGCCAAACTGATAGGCAATATTTAGATGAGGTTATACAGTACAATAAGTGCTTGGCCAACCGAAATGCTTTGCTGAAGCAAATTGCACATACTGGCGCTTACGACCCCACTTTATTAGAAATTTACGATGAACAGTTAGTGACTTTAGGTTCTCATATTTTTGCCAAGCGTCAAAAATTTATGGAAACCTTTGAGGAAGTATTTAATAAGCATTATTCTTTTTTAAGCGACGATGCAGAACGCGTATCGCTGGTGTACGAATCGCAATTAAACAACGATAGTTTAGCCAATTTGCTTAAAAAACATGTAGAAAAAGATAGGGTGTTGGAGCGCACCAATGCCGGGGTGCATAAAGACGATTTGGTATTTAGTATACACGGCATGCCGCTTAAAAAGTTTGGTTCTCAGGGCCAGCAAAAATCGTTTTTAATTGCGTTAAAATTAGCCCAATACACGTATTTAAAACAGCAAAAGGACTTTGAACCCATTTTATTGCTCGATGATATTTTTGACAAATTGGATGATTTGCGCACGAAAAAATTGATGAAAAAAGTATCCGACCACGATTTTGGTCAAATCTTCATCACCGATACAAGTTCTGAGCGCATTCAAGCTATTTTTGATGAAATTGGGGAACAGGTGCGTATTTTTAACGTAGAAAATGGCCAAGTGAGCCAAAAAGATGCGTAAGCCCAACGATAAATCGATAAAAGAAGCCATGGATCAGTTGTTGCTGGTATACAAACTGCAACAAAAGTTCGATGAAACAGCACTTATTGCCGCTTGGCCCGAAATGATGGGCGCTGCCATTGCAAACCGCACCAAAGAACTCTATATCCGCCAAAAAAAATTATTTGTGCGTGTAGAATCGTCGGTAATTAAAAATGAGCTGATGATGATGCGCTCTCAAATTATCGAAAAAATGAACGAGCGGGCTGGGGTAGAAGTGATTGTAGAAATTGTATTGTTATAAAAAAAGCCCCCTGTATTCAGGGGGCTTTTTTGTAAGGCTTAGTTCGACTAGAAACGTTCGAAAGCTGAGAAGAAAAAGTTTCCTTCAATGGCTGCATTCTCGTCAGAATCAGATCCGTGAACTGCATTGGCATCAATAGATTTCGCGTATTTATTACGAATAGTACCTGCATCGGCTTTAGCCGGATCGGTATTGCCAATTAATTTTCTAAAATCTTCAATGGCATTGTCTTTTTCTAAAATGGCCGCCACAATCGGTCCTGATGACATAAAATTTACTAATTCGCCATAAAACGGACGTTCTTTATGTACTGCATAAAACTCACCAGCTTTTTCAGCACTTAAATGCGTGTATTTTAAAGCGATGATTTTAAATCCACCTGTTGTAATATCATTCAAAATAGCACCAATATGTCCGTTTTTAACAGCATCGGGCTTAATCATTGTAAAAGTTCTATTTGTTGCCATGTTTTTTAAATTTAGGGCAAAAATACGCCTTTAGTATGTAATTACCTACCGATTTGCAAAAAATTAACCCCTATGTTATTTTATTATAATTGAATTTACAGCTATAAATTGCGCTATGCTGCTGCTTTTTAATAGATTTGCGTTTAGATTCACACATGGTAAATATAGCAGCATTAAAAACACTTTTGGCCGAGCCAAAAAACATTGTAATTACTACCCATCATAAGCCCGATGGCGATGCCATGGGTTCTTCATTGGGTTTATACAATTATTTGTTACAAAAGGGGCATCATGTTCATGTTATTACCCCTACAGATTATCCGATATTCTTACATTGGTTGCCCAATAATTGCGAAGTACTCATTTATACCGATAAAGTAGCCGAGAGCAAAAAATTGGTGGCCAATGCCGATTTAATTTTCTGTGTAGATTTTAATGCCTTATCTCGAATCAACGAATTGGGTGAATGTGTAGCTGCATCGTCTGCTAAAAAAGTGATGATCGACCATCACTTAGATCCCGAAGATTTTGATGATTTTAGATTGTGGGATGTAAATGCCTGCTCTGCTGCCCAATTGGTGTACGATTTTATTGTAGACTTTATGGCCGAGTCGGAGCTTATCAATAAAGATGTAGCCAACTGTTTATATACCGGCATTATGACTGATTCGGGTTCGTTCCGTTTCCCAAACACTACCGCTGCTGTACACCGTATTGTGGCTAATTTAATTGAAAAAGGTGCAGAAAATGCCCGTATTCACCAATTGGTATACGATACCTCTACCGAAAGCCGCTTGAAATTTTTAGGCCATTGTTTAAGCAACCGTTTAAAAGTGTTTGAGGAATACAATACTTCCTTAATTACCGTTTCCAAAGAAGATTTGGCCATGTTTACCATTACTACTGGCGATACCGAAGGTTTGGTAAACTACGGATTAGCTATAAACGGCATCCGATTGGCAGCCCTTATAATTGAACGCCCAGATCGGGTAAAACTATCGTTACGTTCTACTGGCGATTTTCCGGCAAATGAAATTTGTAAGAAATATTTTAATGGAGGTGGACACCGCAATGCAGCAGGTGGGGCTTCCGACGATTCGTTCGAAAAAACTATTGAAACCTTTAAAACTTTATTACCAACCTATAAAACCTTATTATTGCAATAAATTATATCTTAAAACAAATGAAAAAACCCTTAGTATTATTAAGCCTTTTGGCGCTAGCACTTAGTGCATGTACTCAATTTAAAACCGGCGATGGCGGTTTACAATATGCTATTCATACCGATAAAGATGGTCCAACTATTAAAGAAGGCGACTTTTTTGTAGTTTCAGGAACGCAAAAAACAGAGAAAGATTCGGTATTATTTAGTACCGATGATACCGGTCGCCCAGCATTTTTATCTGCTCAAAAATCACAATTTAAAGGCGATTTGTTCAGCGCATTTGCGATGTTGAGCGAAGGCGATAGTGCTACATTTAAAATCAACTTAGATACCCTTGCCTTAAAAACAGGTCAACCAAAACCACCCTTTGCTAAAGACGATCATTTCTTAATTTTCTCTGTAAAAATTGAAAAGGTAATTCCGAAAGGCAAGTTAGACGACCAAACCTTTACCAACCAAATTAACGACTATATCAAAAAAGATGCAGAAGCGGTTAAAAAAGCTGAACCTGCAAAAATTAAAGCATATGTTGCTGCCAAAGGTTTAAAATTAACTACAACTCCATCTGGCTTGGGCTATCAAGTTACCAAAACCGGATCAGGCGAAAAAGCAATAGCCGGCGATAGTGTGGTAGTAAATTATGTAGGTAAATTTTTTAGCGATAAATTATTCGATACCAATATTGCAGCCGAAGCAAAAAAGGCAGGTAAATTCATCCAAGGAAGACCATATGAACCAATGAGCACTATGGTGGGTATGCAAAAAAGCATTCCTGGTTTCGACGAAGCCTTGATGTCATTCCCAGCTGGAACCAAAGTGACCGTAGTTATGCCATCGTCATTGGGTTATGGTGAACAAGGAAGCCAACTCATTCCACCGTATACTCCATTGGTATTCGATTTGGAAATTTTAAAAGTAATTAAAGCGACCGCTGCACCAGCCCTTGCACCAAAAAAATAATGTATTGATTGTATAGAAAAGCCCTTCCGATTTTCGGAAGGGCTTTTTTTATGTAGTTTTGTTGCATGGTTCTTACCGATACGCATACCCATTTATATTACGAAACCGACCCAGAGTCTTTAGCGGCGCTCATGCAACGCTCTTTGGATAATGAAGTTACTAGATTATTTCTCCCGAATGTAGATACCACTTCCATTCCTTTGGTAATGAACTTGGCTGCTTCATATCCCGAACATTGTTTTCCGATGTTAGGTTTGCATCCCTGCGATGTAAAAGAAACGTATAAAGAAGAATTGGCTAGTATTTATGCGGCTATCCCGGCGCAAAAAATTTATGCCATTGGCGAAATTGGCATTGATTTGTATTGGGATAAAACTACGCTAGCAAAACAAATAGAAGCGTTTGAAACGCAAATTTCCTGGGCCAAGGACTTAAACCTACCCATTGTCATTCATTGTAGAGATGCTTTTGAAGAAGTATATGCCGTGCTACTAAAACACCGCGATGAGAAACTACGGGGCATTTTTCACTGCTTTACCGGAACGCTGGAACAAGCCAAAAAAATAATTGAACTCGGCTTTTATTTGGGTATTGGTGGCGTAGTTACTTATAAAAATTCGGGGCTAGATGCGGTAGTAGCACAGATGCCTCTCGAAAATTTAGTGCTTGAAACTGATTCGCCCTACTTAGCTCCTGTACCATTTAGAGGAAAGCCAAATGAGAGTGCTTATTTATTGCACATTGCCCAAAAAGTAGCCGATTTGCATCAAATTAGTATTGAAGAAGTAGCACGCATTACTACCGAAAATTCCACAAAAATATTTGGCATTTAGTTGCGATATTTGTTAAAACGAAAACCATGGCCAATATCTTAATCATATACACCGGCGGAACCATTGGCATGGTGAAAGATAAACAAAGCGGGGTACTCCTGCCCCTGAATTTCGAGCAAATTAAACGAAATGCCCCCGAGTTGGAGCGTATGGAACACCGATTAACGGTACATTCGTTTAACCCTATTATCGATTCTTCGGATATGAATCCCAAAATTTGGCTTGCCCTAGCCGAACTTATCGAAAAAAATTATAATCAATACGATGGTTTTGTGGTGTTACACGGCTCCGATACGATGGCTTTTACCACCTCGGCATTAAGCTTTATGCTTGAAGGATTGGCCAAACCTGTGGTATTCACTGGTTCACAATTGCCGATTGATGAAATTAGAAACGATGCCCGTGAAAATTTAATTACCGCTATTCTCATTGCATCGGAGAAGTTTGAAGATACCGCCGTGGTACCAGAAGTATGCATCTTTTTCGATTACCAATTATTACGAGGTAACCGTGCCACCAAATACAATTCGGCCAAATTCGAGGCTTTCCAATCTCCAAACTACCCCTTATTGGCCGAAGCTGGCGTGCATCTTGATTTTTTTAGCAATGCCATTGCTGTGCCTTTAGATAAACCGCTTAAGGTACACAAGGAGTTTGATAGCTCAGTGGCTGTTCTTAAACTATATCCAGGAATCAGTCAAAAAATAGTCGATTCGGTGTTAGATTCCGATTGCAAAGCCATTATTATGGAAACCTATGGCTCCGGGAATACCACCACCGATCCAGTTTTTTTAGATTCTTTACGGCGGACCATTGCTCATGGAAAACTCATTTTAGACATTTCGCAATGCCGGGGTGGATCTGTAGAATTGGGCCGTTACGAAACCAGTATTCAGCTTAAAGAAATGGGCGTGGTTAGTGGTTACGATATGACCTTTGAAGCAGCAGTTACCAAACTGATGTTTTTATTGGGTTCGGGTAAACCCATGGACGTGGTAGCCCGCCTACTCGAATTAAATTTACGAGGCGAATTAACAGAAAATTAATACTTTTGTCCTCCCAAACGGAGAGATGTCAGAGTGGTCGAATGAGCCAGCTTGGAAAGCTGGTATACTCGTAAGGGTATCGAGGGTTCGAATCCCTCTTTCTCCGCCAATTTATACTAAAACCATCATTTTTAAATGATGGTTTTTTTGTTTTTTTAAACCTGAAAACGAACAAAATACCCTCCAATTGTGTAAGTTTGCAAGGCTGTAAAGCCTACCTATGATTAAACTGGCCGCCCTTCAGAAACCAATTGCTACCGAACTGCAAACTTTTGAGAAGAAGTTTAAAGAATCAATGACCACCACCACCCCGCTGCTCGATCGCATTACCCGATACATACTGAAACGCAAAGGCAAGCAAATACGCCCCATGTTTGTGCTCTCCACTGCTAACTTTTGCGGAGGTATAACAGAAGCCAGTTACCGCGGAGCAGCCTTGGTAGAGTTGTTACACACGGCTACTTTGGTGCACGACGATGTGGTAGACGATGCCTATCAGCGGAGAGGTTTTTTCTCAATAAATGCCCTTTGGAAAAATAAAATTGCCGTATTGGTTGGTGATTATCTCTTGGCAAAAGGCCTATTACTTTCTGTAAATAATGAAGATCATCGCTTGCTAAAAATTGTATCAGAAGCGGTACAACAAATGAGCGAAGGAGAACTTTTGCAATTAGAAAAAGCCCGTAAATTAGATATTGATGAAGCCGTTTATTTTGAAGTGATTCGTAAAAAAACAGCTTCCTTGATTGCTTCTTGCTGCGCCTGCGGCGCCGCTTCGGCTGGGGCTACGGAAGAAGAAATTGAACGTATGCGCTTGTTTGGTGAAAAAATTGGCATTGCTTTTCAAATCAAAGACGATTTGTTTGATTTTGGATATGACCAAATTGGTAAACCTCTAGGTATCGA